>CAZOUC010000072.1:0-9161 GCA_964582825.1 uncultured Enterobacteriaceae bacterium
GCCGGCGCTGGCCGCAGCGGCGCGCGCCTGGTTCGACCCGTCCCTGTACACGCACGCCGTCCTGGTGATGCAGGACGGCCAGGTCGTCCACGAAGCCTACGCAGCGGGTATCGACGCGGCAACGCCGCTGCTCGGCTGGTCGATGAGCAAGTCGGTGGTCCACGCGCAGGTCGGGCGCCTGCTGCAGCTCGGTGCGCTGCGTGACGTCGGCGAGGAGGCCCTGTTGCCGGCCTGGGATCGGCCAGGAGACGCCCGGCACGGGATCACTGTCGACGACCTGCTGCGGATGAGCAGCGGCCTGCAATGGGACGAGAGGTATTTTCCCCCTTCAGACGTGACGCGGATGCTGTTCCTGGAACCGGATGCCGCCGCCTACGCCGCATCGCGCCCGTTGGCCCACGATCCGGGCACGGTCTGGCTGTACTCGAGCGGTACCAGCAATCTGCTCAGCGCCATCGTGCAGCGTCGCGCGGCTGCCGTCGGCATCGCCGACCCGGCGCGGGAGCTGCTGTTCCTGCCTCTCGGCATGCACAGCGCCGTCGCCGGACGCGACGCCGCCGGTCGAGAGGTCGGCTCGTCGTACGTCATCGCGTCGGCACGGGACTGGGCGCGGTTCGGGCAGCTCTACCTGGACGATGGGGTGCACGACGGGCTGCGGCTTCTGCCGGAGGGCTGGGTCGAGCACGCGCGACGGCCGACGCCGCCATCCCGGGGACGCTACGGCGCCCACTGGTGGCTCAACGGCCCGGACGACGGCCGCGCGCTGGTTTGGCCGGACCTGCCTCCGGACACGTTCAGCGCACAGGGTCACGGCGGACAATACGTGATGGTCGTTCCTTCGCGGCGCGCGGTACTGGTTCGCCTCGGCGCCTTCGACCCGGATTCACTGACGGTCAGTCGCCTGATGGCGGGATTGCTGGCGGGACTACCCGGCAAGTAATTGGTCCGGGCCCGACGCATCCTTATAATCCCCGGGCCGATTCTCTCCTGACACGGGACCCAGCCGATGGATTTTCAAGGCAAGTCAATTCGCCTGACAGCGCTCGACGACGGTTTTGTCGAACTCTGCTTCGACCTCGAGGGCGAGTCCGTCAACAAGTTCGACCAGCAGACCCTGACCGAGCTGCGCGAGGCGGCCACCGCGCTCGCCGGGCGGGGCGACCTGCGCGGCCTGCTGGTGACCAGCGCCAAGCCCGGCTATTTCATCGTCGGCGCGGACATCACCGAGTTCACCGGTATGTTCCAGGCCGAGGAAGACGAGCTGCTGCGGTGGGTCAGCGAAGGCGCCAGCATCTTCAATATCATCGAGGACCTGCCTTTTCCCAGCGTTACCGCCATCAACGGCGTGGCCATGGGCGGCGGTCTCGAAATGTGCCTGGCAACCGACTGCCGGGTCATGGCCGCCAGCACCAAGATCGGTCTGCCGGAGGTCAAGCTGGGCATCCTGCCCGGATTCGGCGGCACGGTTCGACTGACCCGGGTGATCGGCATCGACAATGCCGTCGAGTGGATCGCGTCGGGCAAGGACTACAGGGCGCAACAGGCCCTGGCCTTCGGCACGGTCGACGCCGTGGTCAGCGACGAACTGCTGCGTGAAGCGGCGCTCGACCTGCTGCGCCAGTGCGCCGACGGCAAGCTGGACTGGCGGGCAAAACGCCAGGAGAAGCTCGAGCCGGTCAAGCTCAACGACGTCGAAAGGATGATGGCCATCATGACCGGCAAGAGCGTCGTGGCCGCACAGGCCGGACCGAACATGCCGGCGCCGGTGACCATCGTCAAGTCCATCGAACGTTCAGCCGGCCTGCCGCGCGACGAGGCGCTTGCCGTGGAAGCGAAGTCCTTCGTCAAGCTGGCCAAGACACCGCAGGCCGGCGCCCTGGTCGGCCTGTTCCTGAACGACCAGCAGATCCAGAAGCTGGCCCGCCAGCACGCCAAGGCGGCGGCGCCGGTGCAATCGGCGGCCGTGCTGGGCGCCGGCACCATGGGCGGCGGCATCGCCTACCAGTCGGCCAGCTGCGGCATTCCGATCCTGATGAAGGACATCGCCCAGGAAGGACTCGACCTCGGCATGGCCGAGGCGGCCAAGCTGCTCGGCAAGCAGGTCGATCGTGGCCGTTTGAGCGCCGCGGAGATGGCAACGACCCTCGGCCGGATCCGACCACAGCTCGACTACGACGGCATCGGCGATACCGATTGCGTGGTCGAAGCCGTGGTCGAGAACGCCAAGGTCAAGAAGGTCGTGCTCGCCGAGTGCGAAGCGCTGCTCAAGGACGGCGCGGTCCTGACCAGCAACACGTCGACGATCTCGATCTCGCTGCTGGCCGAAGCCCTGCAGCGGCCCGACATGTTCTGCGGCATGCACTTTTTCAACCCGGTGCATCGCATGCCCCTCGTCGAGGTGATTCGTGGCGAACAGAGTTCCGACGCGGCGATCGCCACCGCGGTGGCCTTTGCACGCGCGCTGAAGAAGTCCCCGATCGTCGTCAACGACTGCCCGGGGTTCCTGGTCAACCGGATCCTGTTCCCGTACTTCGGCGCGTTCAACATGCTGCTGCGGGACGGCGGCGACCTGCAGCAGATCGACCGGGTCATGGAGCGCTTCGGCTGGCCGATGGGTCCGGCCTACCTGCTCGATGTCGTCGGCCTGGACGTCGGTCACCACGCCGCGGCGGTGATGGCCGAGGGCATCCCCGAGCGTTTCAGCGTGGATTTCAAACCCGCGTCGGACCTGCTGTTCGAGGCCGGACGTCTCGGGCAGAAGAGCGGTGCCGGTTTCTACCGCTACGAGACCGACCGGCGTGGCCGGCCCAGCAAACTGGTCGACCCGGAGGTCGCGACGCTGCTGGCGCCGGCACTCGGCGAAGCGCGCGAGTACAGTGCGGAGGACATCACCGCCCGGCTGATGGTGCCGATGTGCAACGAGGCCGTGCGCTGCCTCGACGAGGGCATCGTGAGTTCGCCGGCCGAACTGGACATGGCACTGGTGCTCGGCATCGGCTTTCCACCGTACCGTGGCGGCGCGCTGCGTTACATCGACCAGACCGGTCTCGGCGCCTACTGTGACCTGGCCGACAGCCTGGCCGAGCTGGGTCCGGCCTACGTGGTGCCGGACTCCCTGCGGTCCAGGGCCGCATCCAACCGCCCGTTTTTTGCCTGATCGAGAGGTGACCCGATGAGCTACCAGGACCAGGACGCGGTCATCATCGACTGCGCGAGAACGCCGATGGGGCGTTCGAAGAACGGCGTGTTCCGCAACGTGCGCGCCGAGAACATGTCGGCAGACCTCGTCGACGCGCTGCTGGCGCGCAACCCGGAATTCGACCCGGCCCAGGTGGAAGACGTCATCTGGGGATGCGTCAACCAGACCGAGGAGCAGGGCTGGAACATCGCCCGCATGATGTCCCTGCTGACGAAGATCCCGCACGAAGCGGGCGCGCAGACCGTCAGCCGCCTGTGCGGCTCGTCGATGTCGGCGATGCACATCGCCGCGCAATCGATCGCCGCTGCCTACGGCGACGCCTTCGTGGTGGGAGGTGTCGAACACATGGGGCACCTGCCGATGGACAAGGGTATCGATCCGAATCCGCGTTCCAGCAAGCACGTCGCCAAGGCGGCCGGGATGATGGGCATCACCGCGGAAGGTCTCGCCATGCTGCACGGCATCGGTCGCGAACAGCAGGATGCCTTCGGAGAGCGCTCGCACCGGCTCGCCGCGCAGGCACGCGATGCCGGTGGATTCGCCCGTGAGATCATGCCGCTGCGTGGTCACGCCGAAGACGGACGCAGCATACTCGTCGAGCACGACACGACGATCCGCGACGACACGACGCTGGAGGGCCTCGCCGAACTGAAGCCGGTGTTCGACCCGAAGAACGGTACCGTCACCGCGGGCACCTCGTCACAGATCGCCGACGGCGCATCCGCGATGCTGATCTGCTCGGGTCGCTTCGCCCGCGAGCGGGGCCTGACCCCGATCGCGAGAATCCGCGCCATGGCCGTGGCCGGCGTCGACCCGTCGATCATGGGTTACGGGCCGGTGCCGGCCACCCACAAGGCTCTGCAGCGCGCCGGCATGACCATGGATGACATCGACTGCGTCGAGCTCAACGAGGCCTTCGCCGCGCAGGCGCTGCCGGTGCTCAAGGATCTCGACCTGCTCGACAAGCTAGACGACAAGGTCAATCTGCACGGTGGCGCGATCGCGCTCGGACACCCTTTCGGCTGCTCCGGCGTGCGCATTACGACGACCCTCCTCAACGTGATGGCGCAGCGCGATCGCAGCGTGGGCCTGGCGACCATGTGCATCGGTATGGGGCAGGGCATCTCGACCATCGTCGAGCGCCTGTAGCGCCCTGAACGTCCACGGGACGACGACCCGGGTCGATCCTGACCGCCAGCGCTACTGGCTGCTGGCGGCGGGATACGGGTCGGTCGCGGTGGCCGCCACGCTGATTCTGGCCAAGCTGGTCGCCTGGGTGCTGACCGGCTCGGCGAGCATGCTCGCGTCGCTGACCGACTCGCTGATGGACTCGATGGCGTCGCTGGTCAACCTGCTGGCGATCCGCTACGCCTTGCAGCCCGCTGACGCGGAGCACCGCTTCGGGCACGGCAAGGCCGAGTCGATCGCCGCCGTGGCACAGGCGGCATTCATGATCGGTTCGAGCGTGCTGCTGCTGCTGTACTGCGTCGAGGGCCTGTGGTCGGCGCAGGGTCACGAACTCACCGGTACCGCGGCCGGCCTGGTGGTGTCGATGCTCGCCATCGCGCTGACCCTGGGCCTGCTGGTGCTGCAGACGCACGCCATCCGCCTGAGCGGTTCGGAGACGCTGCGCGCCGACCGCCTGCATTACCGCTCCGATCTGCTCATCAACCTGTCGGTCATGGTGGCCCTTGCTGCTGCCTCCTTCGGTCTGGCCTGGATCGACTTGCTGTTCGGAATCGGCATCGCGCTGTACATCGGTCTCAGCGCGGCGCAGATCGGCCGCGAGGCCCTGCACGGTCTGATGGACCGCGAACTGCCGGACCCGATCCGCGAGGAGATCCGCGAGCTGGCGGTCCGTCAGCACGGCGTCGAAGGCATGCACCGGCTGCGTACGCGCCGCTCGGGGCGTGACTACGTGATCCAGATGCACCTGGAGATCGACGACAGCCGGCCGCTGATCGACGCCCACGCCATCGCCGACGGGGTCGAGGCGGCCATCCGCGAACGCTATCCCAGCGCCGACGTGATCATTCACCAGGATCCGGCGAGTCTCGGCGCCGACGAGCCGGAGCCGGGCGGGCAGGACGAGGACGGCACAATTGACGGCCCGCGCCGTTGAACGCCCCTCTTTCCTGTGGCAGAATTCCGCGCTTGATTTTCTGAGGCCCGGCTGATTCTTGAACACCCGGCCCTGAGGCAAAATCACCGTTTTTCAAAAACTTGAATCACTGAATTCAGGTCGATTCTGGAATAAAGCACGGGCTCGCTTGCACCAAGAGCGACTCGCAGGAGCACATCAACATGCAGGTTTCCGTTGAGATCACCTCTGGCCTCGAGCGCCGATTGACGATCGGCGTGCCGGCACAGGAAGTCGACGCCGAAGTGGATTCGCGGCTGCAGAAGGCGGCCAAGAACCTGCGCGTCAAGGGCTTCCGGCCCGGCAAGGTGCCGATGAAGATCGTCCGGCAGCGCTACGGCGCCGGCGTGCGCCAGGAAGTCCTCGGCGACGTGATGAGCCGCTCGTTCTACGACGCGGTCAACCAGGAGGCGCTGCGCCCGGCGGGTCAACCGCGTATCGAGGCCAAGTCGGTCGACGAAGGCAAGGACCTCGAGTTCACGGCCACCTTCGAGATCTACCCGGAAGTGCAGCTGACCGACTTTTCCAATCTGGCGATCCGGCGCCCCGTGGCCGAGGTGACCGACGCCGACGTCGAGAAGATGGTCGAGGTGCTGCGCAGCCAGCAGGCCACCTGGGAAAGTGTGGATCGCGAAGCCGCCGACGGCGACCGCCTGACGATCGACTTCGTCGGTCGTCGCGATGGCGAGCCCTTCGACGGCGGCAGCGCCGAGGA
Organism: uncultured Enterobacteriaceae bacterium; assembly: GCA_964582825.1. GTDB lineage: Bacteria > Pseudomonadota > Gammaproteobacteria > Pseudomonadales > UBA5518 > CAZOUC01. The sequence continues at coordinate 6,055 of CAZOUC010000072.1, forward strand.
CCGGCCGCTGGTTCTGGGTTCCGGCACGATGATCCCCGGCTTCGAAGCAGGCCTTGTCGGCGCCCGCGCCGGAGACACTCGACAACTCGCGCTCACCTTTCCGGAGGATTACCAGTCGGAGGAACTGCGCGGTGCGGCGACGGAATTCGAAGTGACCGTCAAGGACGTGGCGGAACGCCGTACGCCGGAGCTGGACGAGGCGTTCTTCGAGCGCTTCGGCATCACCGAAGGCGGCCAGGAGCGCTTTCTCTCCGAAGTCCGCCAGAACATGGAGCGCGAACTGCGCCAGGCGCTGCGCAACAAACTCAAGGCGCGCACCCTCGACGCCCTGCTGTCGCGGACGGAGATCGACCTGCCGCGGGCACTGGTCGCGCAGGAAATCGCCGCGATGCGCCGGCAGATGATGCAGCAGTTCGGCCCGCAGGCCTCAGGGCTCGACGACAAGGCGCTGCCCGACGAACTGTTCCGGGATCAGGCGCGGCGGCGCGTCGCACTGGCCCTGCTCAGCAGCGAAGTGGTGCGGCGCCGGGAACTGCAGCCGGACGCCGAACGGGTTCGCGCCCTGATCGAGGACATCGCGTCCAGCTACGAGGAGCCCGAGCAGGTGGTCGCCTATTACTACGGCAACCAGGAGCAGCTGAACCAGATCGAGTCCTCCGTCCTCGAAGACCAGGTAACCGAGACGATCCTCGCCGAGGCCCAGGTCACCGACGAGACCCTGAGCTACGAGGAGGCGATGGCCGCAGACAAACCGGCCGCTGCAGAAGGGGACACGGAATCCGGCTCCAAGGACGAGTGAAGTTCCTGCAACGTCGCCCCGCTTGAGCTAACCTAGACAACTGCCGGCTGCGGCAGGCCCGGCGCCTCTGATCTGGAAGGGGCGTCGGCGCGTAGCGATCGAGGACTGTACAGGGAGTGACGGCAATGAGCGGGAATTTTTCGAACAACTCCGGCGCGGAACCCATCCGCAACCTCGGGCTGGTACCGATCGTCGTCGAGCAAACGGCTCGCGGCGAGCGCTCCTACGACATCTACTCGCGCCTGCTGAAAGAGCGGGTGATCTTCGTGGTCGGGCCCGTCGAGGACCACATGGCGAACCTGGTCGTCGCCCAGATGCTGTTTCTCGAATCGGAAAATCCCGACAAGGACATCCACCTGTACATCAATTCACCGGGCGGCTCGGTCAGCGCCGGTCTGTCGATTTACGACACGATGCAGTTCATCAAGCCGGACGTCAGCACGATGTGCATGGGGCTGGCGGCGAGCATGGGCGCTTTCCTGCTCGCCGGCGGCGCCAGGGGCAAGCGCTTCGCGCTGCCGAACTCCCGGGTCATGATTCACCAGCCCAGCGGCGGCGCCCATGGCCAGGCCAGCGACATCGACATTCACGCCCGCGAGATCCTGACCCTGCGCGAGCGCCTGAACACGCTGCTCGCCGAACACACCGGCCAGGACATCGAGACGATCCAGCGCGACACGGAACGCGACCGTTTCATGAGCGCCGAGGCGGCCGTACAGTACGGCCTGATCGACCGGGTTCTGAGCAATCGATCGGTCCAGGCCGGCTGAACGCCGCGGCGCCGCGGCGGGCCGGCGGACTGGCCCGTCTTGACAGGTGCGCCGTAAACGTAAGAATGAACCAAGGCGGGCGCCAGCGGCGTCGGCCGGAATACACGGGCAGCAGGATCTTACATGACGACTAAAGAAAGCAGCGGAGACGGCGGCAAACTGCTCTATTGCTCTTTCTGCGGCAAGAGCCAGCACGAGGTACGCAAGCTGATTGCCGGACCCTCCGTGTTCATCTGCGACGAGTGCGTCGACCTTTGCAACGACATCATCCGCGAGGAAGTCCAGGAGAGCAGCAGCGACTCCGGCCGGACCAAGCTGCCCAAGCCGCAGGAAATCCGCGCGATCCTCGACGAGTACGTCATCGGCCAGTCGCACGCCAAGAAGGTGCTCGCGGTGGCGGTGTACAACCACTACAAGCGTCTGAAGACCGGCGAGTCACTGCGCGACGAAGTGGAACTGGGCAAGAGCAACATCCTGCTGATCGGCCCTACGGGCAGCGGCAAGACCCTGCTCGCCGAGACCCTCGCCCGGCTGCTGGACGTGCCGTTCACGATCGCCGACGCGACGACCCTCACCGAAGCCGGTTACGTGGGTGAAGACGTCGAGAACATCATCCAGAAGCTGCTGCAGAAGGCGGACTACGACGTCGACAAGGCCCAGATGGGCATCGTGTATATCGACGAGATCGACAAGATTTCCCGCAAGTCCGACAATCCGAGCATAACCCGGGACGTGTCGGGCGAGGGCGTCCAGCAGGCCCTCCTGAAGATCATCGAGGGCACGGTGGCGTCGGTGCCTCCGCAGGGCGGGCGCAAGCACCCGCAGCAGGAGTTCCTGCAGGTCGACACCTCCAACATCCTGTTCATCTGCGGCGGCGCATTCGCCGGTCTCGACAAGGTGATCCGCGACCGCTCGGAAAAGAGCGGCATCGGCTTCGCCGCCGAAGTCAAGAGCAAGGACACCAGTCGAAACCTCGGCGAGGTGCTGCACGACGTCGAGCCCGAGGACCTGATCAAGTACGGGCTGATTCCCGAGTTCGTCGGCCGGCTGCCGGTCATCGCGACGCTCGAGGAACTCGACGCGCAAGCGCTGATCCAGATCCTGACCGAGCCGCGCAATTCTCTGACCCGGCAGTTCCAGAAGCTGTTCGAAATGGAAAACGTCGACCTCGACTTCCGCGAGGACGGGCTGCGCGCCATTGCCGAGCGGGCAATGGAGCGCAAGACCGGCGCCCGCGGACTGCGATCCATCCTGGAATCGGTCCTGCTCGAGACGATGTTCCGCATTCCCTCCGAGCAGGGGGTGTCCAAGGTCGTCATCGACCAGACCGTGATCGCCGGCGAGGCCGAACCCCTGCTCGTGTACGAGGCGAAGGAATCGCGCTCCGAATCCCGCTCGCGCGCCGCGCCGGAGAACTGACCGCGCCCGGACGGCCGCAAGGGCCGTCCGCACGGTCGGACGCGCCCTTGCAATTGCGCGGGGCGCCCCCATACAGGTGAGGTACTCCGCCTCGCCCCGCCAAGGTGATTTTTATGCCC
>CAZOUC010000073.1:0-9110 GCA_964582825.1 uncultured Enterobacteriaceae bacterium
GCAGCGGCGACCAGTCAAGGCCATCGCCCTCGCCCAGCGTCACCGTGACCGAGCGGGTATCACGACGCAGCCCGGTGCGCAGGACCTTCAGGGAGCTTTCCTTGGCCGACCAGATCAGGTTGGCCAGCAGATCCGGGTCACCGTCCGCCACCTGCCGCTGCTCGACCGGATTGAAGTAATCGCGAACGAAACCGGCACTGCGCGGTTCGACCAGTTCCAGGTCGCAGCCGATGCGGTCCTCGCCCTCGCGGACGGCGGTGACCGCCCAGTCGGCGCGATCCGTCATGGCGATGGCCAGCGCCGCCTGGCGCTCGGCGACGTACAACTCCGGCGCTCCGTCACTGGCGTTGCGCACGACGATCCCGGACAGCACGGCAGGCTCGCCGGGCAGTCCGAGCGCGCGCGCCACCGTCTGCTTGGCGGTCCAGCGCGACAGCATGGATTCGCTGCGCCGTTTCGGAAAGCGCATACCGGCAAAGCGCTGCGCCTCGACCGGCGCCATCCAGGCGTCGCCGTCCGGCACCTCCTGCAGGCCGCAGGCGTGCCAGCGGATCGCGGTCATCCGCCGCCGCGGTTCGCCGTTATGCGGGCGATGCCTCGCTCGATCGCCTCGACCAGGTAGGGCCGCAGGCGTTCGGGCGGAACGATGGTATCCAGGGAGCCGACTTCCCTGGCCCGCCTGACCGAGTGCGTGTCGTCGAACTCGCGGGCGACCTCGGCGAGCTTCTCGGCATGAACCGCCTCGTAGGTCTCGTGCCATCGTGCATGGAGGGCCGGGCGTGTCGCCTCGTCGGCGCTGCGCATCGCCTCGTCGATCTCGACCAGGCGCGGATCGCTGACCGTGCGCTGCTTGACCACCGATGCGAACACCACCGCCGCGGCCGGCTTGCCACCGATCACCGACGCGTAGCTGCCGTCGAGGGCCGCAACTTCGAGGTTGTCGTTCAGGGTGCTCGAGAACACCACGTAGGCGCCGCCGTGATAGCGGCAGATACCGCAGAACACCATCGGCCCATGGAAATTGACCACCGCCCTGCCGATCTCGGCACCGTACTCGAGCTGCAGGCGCCGCAGGCTCTCGGGCGAGCCGTCGAATCCGGACAGGTTGGCGAGCACGACGACGGGACGGTTGCCGCTGGCCGAGTTGATGGCCCGGGCGATCTTCTTCGACGACATCGGGAACAGGGTTCCGGAACTCCACTTGTCCGGACCGTCCATCGGCACGAAGCCGAGCCGCTGGATCGGCCGGGACTCGATGCCGAGCAGACACACCGGGTAGCCGCCGAGGTGGGCGTCCCACACGACCGCGGTCTCGCCTTCACGCAGGTCGCGCCAGCGCTCGAGGGCCTCGTGGTCCTGATCGATGACCGCCGACATGACCTTGCGGATCTCGAAGGGCTTGGCCCGGCCCGGATTGGTGGCGTCGGCAAAAATGTCGCCGATGCGCTCGAAGCTGGACGTCTCGCTGTGCCCGTGCGGGTACGGACTGACGTCCCGTGAGCTCGGGTCGCTGGTCGCCGCACGGCGCGGAAAGGCCTCGCCAGGCGCGATGTAGCTGTGGTCGTAGTAGCGCAGCAGGGTGGCACAGGCGTCCCAGACATCGGCCGCCCAGTACTGGGCCTGGCCGTTGACGCCCATGATCAGGTCGTAACCGCCGATGCCCTGGTTGTCGGCTGCGGAGACCGCGCCCGAGTAGTCCAGCGCTTTCTTGCCGGTCAGCAGCATCGAGCCGTCGGCGCAGAGGATCAGGATGCCGCGCGTGTGCATCAGCATCGTCGCCTCGGCGTTCCAGTACGATTGCGCGCCGACGTTGACACCGGACACGACCACGTTGATCTCGTGACCGGCCTGGGTATGCTCGACGATCTTGCGAATGACCCGCGCGCACCAGTCGAGGTTCTCGGTACCGCTGTCCATGGCGATCAGCGCGCCGGCGGACAGCGCGAACCACTCCACCGGCATGCTGGCCGCAGCCGCCATGTCCAGGGCGGCGTTGATGCGGCGGCACTCCGGTTCCGACAGGGAGCCCATGCCGCGCGTCGGGTCGCCGATCAGCAGCACGCGTTCCATGCCTTCCGGGTACTTCGCGGTGCGGTGGCTGATGCGGCCGACGATGACGCTGGACCGGTTCTGACCCGGCGGTCGGTCGACCGGCACCAGGCGCTGCTGCTCATCGAAGTCGTACTCCTGGAAACTGCCCGGCGGAAACTGCCCTTCTGCATCGTCACCTCCGGCCGTCAGCGTCCGGATGATCTCGTACGGGTACAGCAGGCCGCGCTGGCGCATCTTGACGACTTTCAGCGTGTAGTCGTCGAGCGGCCAGAGCGGATCGGTCGGCGGTTCCCGGTAGCGGACGACAACCTCGCGGCCGCCGGGCGTCACCGCTTCGATGACCGTCTGCCGCAGGCTGCCGTCGGTCTGCCGAACGCGGCCGATCACGGAGAGCTTCTCGAGTCCCAGGTCTTCGATCAGCGCGCCGAGGCGGTGCGCCGCCTCATTCACCGCAGCGGCGCCGATCTCGATCGGCGGACGCACGTGCAGGGTGACCCGGTTCCAGTGCAGTCGCTCGCGTGCCGCGCGGTGACTTTGTACCTGGCGGATCGCCGCGAGGGTCTCCATGACAATCATCTCGAGGTGCGGCAGGCGTTCGACGTGGCCGTGCTCGTTCACGATCGGTGTCAGGTCGCGAATCTCGGCAAAGGCGAACAAGCGCTCATCTCTGGGGTTGCTGCGCGCCTTGCCCAGAAACAGGTAGATGCCGTCGCTGGCCGGCACGCGCTCGACGTCGAATTCCTGCAGACGCCACAGGCCCAGGCGCTTGCCCATCATCGGGTGCAGACCGCGGCACAGCCGGTCCTCGATCAAGCCCTCATCCGGGAATCGGTAGGTGAAGTAGCGGTCGTCCTTGACGCCGAGACGATGGCCCGGGCTGGCCATCGCGACGACGATACGGCGAATCGGCCGACCGAATTCGGCCGCCTCGATGACCGCGCCGAAGCGCTGCGCCAGCTCGTCCTCGTCGACGCCTTCCGTACCGCCGGCGAAATAGCAGTCGATGACCACATCATCGCAGTCGTCTTCCGCGGCGATCAGTTCCCGCACCGACTTCAGCACCGGCCCGAGTTCGCCGGCCACCGCGTAGCAACTCAGCAGGCGCAGGCGCCGGCCCTCGTAGCTGTACTCGGCCTCGCTGACACTGACGCCGTCGAGTGTCCGTCGACTGAAGGCCTCGAGCGGTCGCTCCCGGTAGTGGCGCCGCGCCAGCACCTCCAGCATCAGCTCGCGCTGTGGTTCCGGGGCGGCCGGGAAACGTTCGGCGAACACACCGACCAGTGGCTGCGGGCACTCCACCAGGCGCACGACGGCCGCTTCGGCTGCCGCCGCGTCGGACCCGGTTGCACTGCGCAGGTCCGCATCGATCTGGGCGAAGGCCTGCTCCCAGATGTTCGCGAAGAACGGCCAGTCGAAGTAGCGGTAACGCACTTCGCGCGCCAGGTCGCTGACCGCCGGGTAGCGGCGCCGGGTAACGAACACGATGCGACCGAGCAGGTCACGGAATGCCTCCGACAGCTCAGCGCCGATGCGCTCCCGCAGGGCGAGGCGTCGGTCCAGGATCGCGAGTACGGCGCGCGCCTGCGTCGCGATCCGGTCGTGTGCCTTGCTGATCCACAGCAGCGTATCCTCGAGCTGCGGGCTCCGCTCCAGCTCGTGGATGCCGTAGTACGCCAGAACCCTTCCGAGCGTCGTTACGAAGGCCGGCGACACGCCGGCCAGGTCCGGATCCATCGAGCGCAGGAACAGCAGGAAATACTCTTCCGAGGTCCGCAGCTCGTCGCTGTCCTGTTGCGAGGTATCGGCCCGGTGACTGAACAGTTCGCAGACGTCGGCGAATATCGCGAGAATGTCATCCTCCAAGGCGCGGCTCGCGTCGTCATACTGCGTTTCCTCCAGCGCCGAGTACGCCTTCAGCAGGCGCTCGAGCTCGCCGGCATCGGCGTCGAAGCCCAGGGCAATGCGCCGCAGGGGGCGCAGCACCGCCAGCCAGGAGCCGGAAGCCGTCGCGGCGCCTGCGTCCGCTGCCGGCAGGTTCGAGAAATCGAGCCTGGCGGCGGCCTGTGTGGCGTCTTCTTCGGCCCGCGGCTCGATCACGGCCAGCGCAGCGCCCGCCTCGACCTGGACATTGGGTGCGCTCATGATGCGGACGACGGTGCCGTCGCAGGGTGCGAGTACCGGCATCTCGGTCTTCATCGCCTCGAGCACGGCGAGGCGGTCGCCCTTGTTGATCAACTGGCCTTCCTTCGCTTCGAAGGCCAGGACCACCGCCGGCGCCGGCGCCCGCACCAGACCCGCGCTGTCGCGGGACAGGCGGTGCGGAATGCCGTTGATCTCGACCAGGGTCTGCTGGCCGTCGGACAGAGACAGGGCCTGGTACTGACAGTCCCCCAGCTGCACGAGGAACTGGTGCGCGGCGTACCCTTCGACCTGGATGTCGAAGCGCTGACCGTCGATGGTGACGCGATAGGCATTCGGCCCGACCCGGGTCACGCGAAAACTGTAACCGCTGCCGCGGTGCCGCAGTTCGATCTCGTAGCCGACCTCGGCACGCATCTGCAGGCGCCCGCGCGCGGCCGTCGCCAGGAATGCCCGCCGCTCGATCTCGAACTCGGCACGGTAGGCCTCGACGGCGGCGAACAGCAGCGCCACGTCGGCGTAGTCGCTGACCAGGTGACCGCCGGTCGCCGAGATGCGATCCAGCCAGCCGATGTCGTAGTCACTCTCGATGACTTCCCGGCGGCCGAGCAGACCGAGCAGAAAGCCCTTGTTGCTGGCGCCGCCACGCACGGCAAGGCGCATCTCGCGCAGGGCGCGGCGCAGCCGGGCCATCGCCTCGGCGCGATCGGCGCCGACGGCGATCACCTTGGCCAGCATCGAGTCGAACTGGGGCGCCACCCGGTCACCCTCGACGAAGCCGGTGTCGACGCGGACGCCGGCGCCGCCGGGCAGCTGGAACAGCACCAGCTGGCCGGGCGTCGGCACGAAGCCCTGCTCCGGGTCCTCGGCGTTGACGCGCACTTCCACCGCATGCCCCTTCGGCACCGGCGGAGTCGGCGACGGCAGCGGCTCGCCCTGGCCGACGAGAATCTGCAGCTTGACCAGGTCCACACCGGTGGTGAGTTCAGTGACCGGGTGCTCGACCTGCAGGCGGGCGTTGACCTCCATGAAACTGAACGACTGCGTCTTCGGGTCGTAGAGGAACTCCACGGTACCGGCATTGGTGTAGCCGGCGTGCTCGCCGAGACGGCGCGCCGCGGCGCAGATCTCCTCGTGCTGTTCCGGGCTCAGGGCCGGCGACGGCGACTCCTCGATGACCTTCTGGTTGCGGCGTTGCACGCTGCAGTCGCGCACGCCGAGCGCCCAGACCGTGCCCTGGTGGTCGCCGATGATCTGCACTTCGATGTGACGGGCGCCGGTCATCATCGTCTCGAGGAACACGGTATCGTCGCCGAAGCCCTTCAGGGCCTCGGAGCGTGCGCTCTCGAAGGCGTCACGCAACTGCGAGGGCTCCATGACCTTGCGGATGCCCCGGCCACCACCGCCGGCGGTCGCCTTGACCATCAGCGGACAACCGAGGCGCTCGACCATGCCTTCGGCCTCCTCGAGGGTCGCGACCGCGCCGCCACTCCATGGCGCGACAGGGACGCCGGCCTGCTCGGCCAGCAGCTTGGAGCCGATCTTGTCGCCGAGTTTGCGCATCACCTCCGGCGACGGGCCGAGAAACACGATGCCAAGCTCCCGGCACAGCTCGGCGAACGCGGTGTGCTCCGACACGAATCCCCAGCCGAGCCAGACCGCTTCGGCCCGCGATTCCTTCAGCGCGGCTTCGAGCGCCGCGTAGTCCAGGTAGCGGTTCTTGCGATTGCCCTGCGCGTCGGTGTACGTCGCCGATCCGATGCAGTAGCCCTCGTCGGCCTCACGGACGAACAGCGCACGGCGCTCCTCCTCCGTGTACAGGGCGATCGTGGTCAGCTGCATGCGCCCTTCCGCGTTGACTTCCTTGACGGCGCGGATCAGGCGCATCGCGGATTCACCGCGGTTGACGATGGCGAGGCGTTGGAATCGGGTGTTCATCGGTGCAACAGGTCTCCTGGAGTCAGCGCTCAGGGGTTGAGGATCCGGATCGGCGCGAGCAGCTCGTCGTCGATCTGGCCCGGGAAGGTGATGCTGCGGTAGCCCTGCATGGCCAGCACCAGCTGACCCTGCGCATTGACCACGCGCGCATCGAAGGTGCCGTCCTCACCGGCCTCGACGATCGCACTGCAGGCCAGTTCTTCTCCGGCGTCGACCGGGTAGAAGCGCAGCGACGCGATCGAGTTGGGCAGGCCCATCTGACCGGTGGCGCCGATTTCCCAGGCCCCGGCGGCCTGGAAGCACAGCTCGACGAGGCGCGGATGCGCCATCAGGCCCAGTTCCGGCGGCTCGTGGTTGGCCGGCAGGTCACCCGCCAGGTCCCCAACGACCTGCTCGCCGTGGCGCCACAGGCAGTCGACCACCTGGTAGGCCGGGCCATGAAAGTAGACCCGGTACAGGTCCGCCGCCGTCACCGCCGGCGCCTCGCCGCGCTCCGGACGCTCCAGCGCGACCGCTTCCGGCGTGGCACCGAAGCGCACGCTGGCGGAAAAGTGCTCGGTGATCTGCGGTTCGTCACGACCGTGTAGCAGCCGCGCGCTGGCGCAGCGGCAGCGGGCCAGCAGACCGGCGTTGTCGCGATCGAATTGCGCCGGCAGAATCAGTTTCTGCGCCTCATCGCGGTAGAACTTGAACGGCGCCTGGAAGCGGACGTCTTCGAGACCGATCAGGCTGTGCTCGCCGGCCAGCACGCGTGACAGCTCCGCGAAGCCCTCCATCGCCATGACGCCGGGCAGCACGGCCGTACCGTCGATACGATGGTCGTTCAGAAACGGCTGCCGCGTCGGGTCGAGTGTCGTTTCGACACGCAGGCCCTGGTGGACCGGCATACCGACCACGTCGCCGAGCATGATCCCGCCGATGTGTTCCTGCAAGGCTGCCGGATCGAGGCCGCCGGTGTCGTCACGCTCGGCGATCATCACGCCGAGCGCCTGCGCGATGACCACTTCACCGCGCCAGTCGCCGGCGGTCAGTTCGTTGCGGATCACCGGGATCCCCGCCTGCGGCGGCAGCATATCGATGCCGGCCATCGCCATCATCTGCGGGATTGAACCGCGACTGGCCATACCGATGTCGGCCCAGGCGGTCCAGTCGATGGCGATGCCGCGCGTGTCCGGGCGTGTCGAGCGGAAGCTGCTGCTCCACTTGCACAGCAGGTCGTTGGCGGCGCTGTAGTCGGTCTGGCCGAGGTTGCCGAAGCGGCCGGCCACCGACGAGAACGCCACGGTCGCCCCGATCGGCATGTCGCCGATCGCCTTGATCAGGTTGAACCAGCCGTTGCACTTGACGTCGAACACCAGGTCGAACTCGCGGTCGGGCTTGTCCGGCAGCGTATGGCTGATCTCCAGACCCGCCGCGTGCAGCAGGACGTCGATGCGCCCGTGCGCGCTGCGGATCTCGTCGATCACCGCAGCAACAGCCGCCGTGTCGGTCAGATCGAGCTGGCGGTAGTACGCCTCACCGCCAGCGGCACGGATCGCCTCGATCGCGGACAGGCCGGCATTGGCCCGTTCCAGTGCCGCCAGGTGCTTCTCGACGATCGCCGGCGTGGCCCGTTCCCCGGCGCTCTTCAGACGCTGGAAGATGTCCTTCTTCAAAGCGTCGCGATCGCTGACGACGCGGCGCACGTCCGGGTCGTTCGCATCGGGTTCCGGTGCCAGGTCGAGCAGGTAGAACTGCCCGCCGCCTGCACTGGCGAGATCCGCCGTGATCGCCGACACGATGCTGCCGGCTGCACCGGTGATCACGAATACGCTGTCGCCGCCGAGGGTCATGCCCTCGCCGCCGTTGGCGGCCGGCTGCTCGGTGACGGTCACGGTCCAGCGCAGGTCATCGTCGGTGTGGCCGATCTCGATGGCACCGCGGTCTGCCAGCGTCTCCTCGATCAGAGCATCGGCCAGTGCCGCGGTCTTGCGGCTCGGTTCGAAGTCGACTGCCTTGACCAGGGCCCGGTCGCGTTCACGAGCGATCGCCTTGGTGAAGCCGGTGACGGCGCCGCCCATCGGCGCCACGGCACCATCCGCGTCGTAGCCATGGCGGCCACCGAGGCGGGTCGCCGACACCAGGAAGCGGTCTTCGCCGTCCAGTTGCTCGTACAGGGCGCAGGCCGTCGTGTACAGCAGCTTGACGCGCAGTTCGAGCAGCGCCCGCCAGGCGTCCAGGTCCATGTCGTCGAGCGCCGGTTCGGCGTCGAGGGCCGGCAGCCAGTACACGCCGTGCACGGGACCCGCCTGCACCCATACCTGGAGCTGTGCTGTCAGCGCCGCCCGATCGCTGGCCGGATCCAGCTCGAGCACGTCGACACCACGTTTTTCCAGGCGCTGCACGAGCGAGGTACCGACGCCCCCATGATCGGGCATCACCACGACGCGCTGACCGTCGCCGAGGCTCACGCCGGTCGGCTTGCACAGCCCGATCGGGGGGCGCAGGACGGCGGTCGGAATGCGTCGCGGCAGGGCCTGCGCGGCGGCCAGGTCACCACGGATGAGCGCGTCGTCCGCAGCGGCCGGCGCCTCGGCAACCGGTGCGGCCGCCGACGGAGCGGCAGCGGCAGGTGCCGGTTCCAGGCCGGTGGCGCGCTCGCGCACGAAGCCCACCGCCGCGGCGATGGTCGGGTAGTCGCGCAGCTTCAGGTTCTCGTCGCGCGGGATACCCCACTCCTCGCGGATCGCCGCGAAGGTCTCCGCCTGCTTGACCGTGTCGATGCCGAGATCGGCCTCGAGGTCGAGCTCGGGGTCGAGCATCTCCGGCGGGTAGCCGGTCTTCTCGGCGACGATCGCCATCACCTTGACCAGCACCGGGTCCTCCCCGGCGCCTGCCGGCGCGACGCTGAGCTCCGGTGCCGACGGTGCGGCCGCGGTCGGGGCGACAGCGGCAGGTGCCGGTTCCAGGCCGGTGGCGCGCTCGCGCACGAAGCCCACCGC
>CAZOUC010000074.1:0-2449 GCA_964582825.1 uncultured Enterobacteriaceae bacterium
TACTACGAGGACCTGCAGCAGCGCGATGCCGAGAGTGCGGACGTGCTGCTGTACCAGCGCGCCAAGGCCCGCGAACTGCTGGGCGAGGTCGATGCCGCGGCGCGACTGCTCGACGAGCTGGCGCGGCGTCATCCGGACTCGCGCTACGCGGCCGAGGCGCGCTTCCGCTGGGCCGAGTACCGTTTCGCGGCCGGCGACTACGCGGACGCCGAGCGTGCCTATGCGGCGGTGGTCGGCGACTACGGGGAATCCCCGCTGTACGAGGATGCCCTGTACATGCTCGGCTGGAGCCGCTTCAAGCGATTCGATTACTACTCGGCTCTCGAAGCGTTCGCCGACCTGCTGGACCGTGCCTACCCGGCGGACGGCGAACTCGACGCGCTGGCCCCGGGCAAGCGTTCCCAGATCGACGACACGCTGCGCGTGATGGCGATGGCCGGCGCCGAGTTCGGCGAGGCGCAGGCCTTGCTCGAGCTCGGCCTCGACGACCGGCACTGGCAGGTGGCGATGTACCGGGCCCTCGGTGATCACTACCTCGATCGCGAGCGCTACCAGGACGCGGCAGGAACCTGGCAGGCCTTCCTGCGCGAGCAGGCCCTGCACCCGGCCGCGCCGGAGCTGCACCAGCGCCTGATCGCGACCTGGGAGCAGGGAGACTACCCGAGTGAAGTGCTGCCCGAGAAAGAGCGCTTCGTAAAGGCCTACGGCATCCGCGGGGCGTTCTGGGCACAGGCCGGAGACGCCGCGCGCGTCGAGCTCGAGCCGCCGCTGCGCGAGTACCTCGGCGAACTGGCGCGCGAGGCGCACGCGCAGGCCCAGGTCCTGCGCGACGCCGAGCCGCCCGACCCGGACGGCAGCCGCCAGGCCTTCCGCGAGGCCGCGGCCTGGTACCGCGAGACGCTCGACACCTTCCCCGATGCGGCGGACGCGGCGGACACGGCGTTCCTGCTCGCCGAGGCCCTGTTCGATGCCGGCGATTATCTCGAGGCCATCGACGCCTACGAGACCGTGGCGTACACGTTCCCGCCCTCGCCACAGGGCGCCGAGGCCGCCTACGCGGCGCTGCTCGCCTTCCAGCGACTGAGCACGGACGACGACGAGGTGCTGGCGTCGGCGGAGATCATCAGCCAGCTGCGATTCGCACGCACCTACCCGACGGACGAGCGCGTCGTTCCGGCACTGGCGCGCGCGGCGACCCGTCTGCTGCAGATGGAACAGTACGCCGACGCGCTGGAGGCAGCGGGCCTGATGCTGGAGCGCGAGGACCTGGCGGAGGAGCCGCGCCGTACGGCCCTGGAGGTGCGCGCCAACGCGGCCTTTGCCAGCGACGAATTCGTGCTGGCCGCGCGCTGAGGTCGCTGCTGGCGCTCGGCGGGCAGGATCCGGCGGAGCGCGCACGCTTGCTCGACCGGCTCGGTGCCACGGTTTACCGCCAGGCCGAGCTGGCCATCGCCGCGGGCGATACCGACGCCGGGATCGAGCAGTTCCTGCGCGTTGCCGAGGTGGCGCCGGAGACGGAGGCGCGTCGCCAGGCCCAGTTCGAGGCCAGCACCCTGCTGCTGCAGCAGGAGCGCTGGCAGCGCGCGGTGCCGCTGCTGCTCGATTACCGGCAGCGCTATGCCGGCCGCGAAGACATCGAGGAGATCAATCGGCGCCTGGTGCTGGCGTACGAGAACAGCGGTCTCTGGCTCGACGCGGCCGCGGAACTGCGCGCGCTCGAAGCCCGCCAGCCGGGTACCGAACCGGGTCGGGAGGCGCTGTACCTGGCGGCCGAGTACCTGCAGAAAGGGGGTGACGATGCCGGCGCGATCGCGGTGCTCGGCGATTACGCCGAACGCTACCCGGAGCCCTTCGCGCTGCGCATCGAGGCGCTGGCCGGCCTGATCGAGCTGCACGGCCAGCGCGGCGACACCCGCGAACGGCGGCGCTGGCAGCGACGTCTGGTCGACGTCGAGGCCGAGGCCGTGCCGAGCAGCGACCGCGCGCGCTTCCTGGCCGCGCAGGCGACGCTCGAGTTCGCCGGGGAAGCCGCGGCGGCGTTCGCGGCGCAGACCCTCGGCGAGCCGCTGGCGCGCTCGCTGCGCGCCAAGCGCGAGCGACTCGGCGAGGCCGTCGACCTGTACCAGCGTCTCGCCGACTACGGTGTCGTCGACTTCACGACCCGGGCCACCCACGCGATGGCCGAGCTGTACCGGGGGCTGGCGGGGGAACTGCTGGCGCTGCCTCCGCCGTCCGGGCTCAACGCGCTCGAGCAGGAGCAGTACCTGGTGCTGCTCGAGGAACAGGCGATCCCGTTCGAGGACCTCGCCATCGAGCTGCACGAGGCCAACGCGGCGCGGGCGCGCGACGAGCTGTGGGACGAGTGGATTGCCGCCAGTTTCGACGCCCTGCGCGAGCTGGTGCCGGCGCGCTACGCCCGCGACGAGGAGGAGATCGCCTATGCGACGCA
>CAZOUC010000074.1:2459-9080 GCA_964582825.1 uncultured Enterobacteriaceae bacterium
GGTGATCGTCGGCCTGGCCCTGCTGCTGGGCGCCTGCGCCGGCACGCCGTCGCGCGAGGCCGCGCCGAGCGCCGAGCAGCGCGAACTCGCGGCCGCGGTGGCCGCCCTGGAACAGGGCCGCGCCGCCCAGGCCGAAGCGGCCTTCGTGAGCCTGAGCGACGCGACCGGTCGCGCCGCGCCGGCCTTGAACCTGGCCCTGCTGGCGCGCGACCGGGGCGAACTGGACACGGCGCTGCAGTGGGCGGAACTGGCCACCGCGGCCGAGGACGCGGGCGCCCGCGAGTGGACCCTGGTCGGTCTGCTGCGGCGTCATCGCGGCGAACTGCGGGCGGCGGAGACGAGTTACCGGCAGGCCCTGCGGCTGGACCCGGCCTACGCGCCGGCGCACCGCAACCTCGGCATCCTCTACGAACTCTACCTCGGCGAGCCGCGTGCCGCACTGGAGCACTACCGGGCCTTCCTCGATGCCGGCGGCGACGCCGAGCCGGTGACGACCTGGATTCGGATTCTGGACCGACAGGTGAGCGCGCGATGACGGGACGTACGAAAGGTCTGGCCCTGCTGGCCCTGCTGCTCGGCGGCACGGCGACCTGGGCGCAGCAGCCGGAACGCATCGAGCTCGAGAGCCGCGTCAGCGGCAACCAGGAGCAGCCCAAGGTCCTGTACGTGCTGCCCTGGCAGCCGCCGACGCCGCCGGAGGCCGGCGATGCGCCGCTCGGCAGCGCCCTCGACGCCGCGCTCGAGGCACCGGAGCGGGACGAGCTGCTGCTCGAACTCGAACTCTTTCACAAATCGCGGGCGCCGGCAGCGGAAAATCCGCGTTGAACGACGACAGCTTCACGAGCCTCTGATACCTTTTCCGAGGTTTGATCAGCCGCTCGGGAGCACGCGGATGGAATACTTCGACCTGGTGGTGCGCTTTTTCCAGAATGGCGGGCCCTTCATGTACCCGATCGGGGTGGTGCTGGCCCTCGGAGTCGCCATTACCCTGGAACGATTCCTCTACCTGACGCATGCCCGCGTCAGCAACCGGCAGGCCTACGGCCGCCTGCTGCCCCTGCTCGAGCGGGGCGACCTGAAGGGCGCGCTGAAGCTCGCGGAAGAGTCGAAGACGCCGGTCGTGCGCCTGCTGGCTTCGGGTATCGAGCGGGTGCGCAACAGCCGCCGCCGCGACGACATCGAGGCGGCGATGGAAGAGACGATCCTGGAAACGGTGCCGCGCCTCGAGAAGCGCACGCAATACCTGGCGACACTGGCCAACGTGGCCACACTGCTCGGCCTGCTCGGCACCATCATCGGCCTGATCGCCGCGTTCACGGCGGTCGCCAGCGCGGACCCGGCGGAGAAAGCCAGCCTGCTGTCGCAGAGCATCTCGGTGGCGATGAACACCACCGCCTTCGGCCTGATGACGGCGATCCCGCTGCTGCTGTGCCACGCGATGCTGCAGACGCGCACGACGGAAATCGTCGACAGCCTGGAGATGGCCGGGGTCAAGTTCATCAACATCCTGGCCGAGAGCCGACCCGCACCCGCCGCCGCGCCCCAGGGCCAGGCCTGAGCCGGGGTCGGTCATGCTGTCCCGACGGCGACATCGCCGCGGCCGCGGCGGCGAGGCGGAACTCGACATCACCGCGTTCCTGAACCTGATGATCGTGCTGGTGCCGGTGCTGCTGCTGTCGATGGTGTTCACCCACGTGCGCATCGTCGACCTGCAGCTGCCTCCGGCAGCGGCGCCCTCCGAAGGTGAGGAGGACCGCCGCCAGGTCGAGCTGGTGCTGCGCAGCGACTACGTCGACGTCAATTTCCCCGAGGGCGTCCGCGTGCGGCGCATCGAGCGCGGTGAGGAGGGCTTCGATCTGCAGCAGCTGTCCAACGTGCTGCAGGAGATCAAGCGTCAGCTGCGCGAGCAGGGCGTCGAGCGCCGCAACGTAACCATCCTCGCCGAGGCGGACAGCGACTACCAGGACCTCGTCAGCGTGATCGACACCGCGCGCTCCTACCGCACGGTGGTGGCGGCCTCGGTCGTCGACGCCGAACTGTTTCCGGACATCGCCCTCGGTGACGCGCCGCCGGCCGCCGAGGGACTGGCGATGGTGGAGGCCACGCGATGAAGAGCTCCCGCCGGGCCCGCCGCATGGCACGCCAGCATCGCCGCCACCAGGCCGCCGGCCGGCTCAACCTGGTGTCGCTGATGGACATCTTCACCATCCTGGTGTTCTTCCTGATGGTGAATTCCTCCGACGTGGAGGTGTTGCCGGCCGACAAGCGCATCGATCTGCCCGAGTCCGTGTCGACGCAGCAGCCCGGTGACGGCGTGTTGCTCGCGGTGGGCCGCGATTTCCTCGCCGTCGCCGGTGAGCCGGTGCTGAACCTGGCCGATCTCGACCCGAGTGCGGACGGCACGTCGATCCCGGCCCTGGTCAGCGCCCTGCGGGCGCAGCCGGCGGCGGTCACCGAGCAGGAGAGCCGCGCGGTGACCATCATGGGCGACCGCGACATTCCCTACAGCGTGCTCAAACGAATCCTGGCCTCCTGCGCCGAGGCCGACTACCTGGACGTCGCCCTGGCCGTCGAGGGCCAGCAGGTGGCGACGATGCCGGAGGAAACCACCCTGTGAGGCGGACGCGGGTCCAGGACACCTTGCCCTGGCAGGCCGACGCCGAGGAGCAGCGCCGCCTGCGCCGCATCCTCGCGGTCTGCCTGAGCCTGTGCCTGGTGTTCGCGGTGGCGATCCCGCTGTTGCCGGTGGCGCCGGAACCGGACCCGGAGCCGACGCGCAAGCCCCAGCTCGCGCGCCTGCTGCTCGAGGAGCAGCCGCTGCCGCCGCCGAAGGTCGAGGAACCGCCACCACCGGAGCCGGAGCCCAAGCCGGAGCCGGTCGTCCAGGCGGAGCCCGAGCCGAAGCCGGTCGAGCCGCCGCCGAAACCTGAACCGAAGCCGGAACCGCCGCCCGAGCCGCCGCCGCAGACCGTCGCGGATGCGCGGGAGAAGGCCGCCAGCTCGGGTTTGCTGGCGTTCCAGGATGAGCTCGCGGCGATGCGCGACCAGGTCGCGCCGGCGCAGATGCAGACCGCCGCGCTCACCCGCAGCCGCGGTGAAGCGGCGCGCCTCGAGCGCCGCCTGGTCACCGCCGATCTCGAGCGCCGCAGTGAAGGCGTGCGCAGCGATCTCGGCAGCGTCGACGTGTCGGCCAATGCCCTGTCGGCGCGCGAGACGACCCGCGTGGTCAGTGGCGGCGTTCCGGGCGGGCAGGGGCAGCGCAGTGTCGAGCCACGCCAGGCCGTCGACAGCCTCGGCCGCAGCGACGAGTCGGTGCGCCGCGTGTTCGACCGCAACAAGGGCGCGATCTACGCGCTGTACAACCGCGCGCTGCGGGCCAGTCCCGGCCTGCAGGGCAAGGTGACCCTGGAGCTCGAGATCGACCCCTCGGGCATCGTCCGCGACTGTCGCATCCTGTCGAGCGAACTGGACGACCCGGAACTCGAGGCGAAACTGCTGGCGCGGGTGCGGATGATCGACTTCGGCGCCGAAGACGTGCTGACCACCCAGGTCAGCTACGCCATCGATTTCATGCCTTACTGAGCGGCGGCCGCCGCTTCCAGGTGGGTCTTGAACTGGCCGAGCACGTACGGCCAGGCCTTGCGGAAGTAGGCTTCGGTGCGGTCCCAGTCCTCGCCCGAGCCGAATCCCGCGTGCGTCAGCGTGACGGCCGTGCCGTCGCCCGCGTCGTCGAGCTCGACGACGACCCAGGTGTGGCGGCCGCGCGTGGTCGGGATGCTCGGCGGCGCGCTCCAGCTGAAGCTCAGCATCCGGTCCGGCACGAAGCTCAGCACCTGGCAGCCGTTGCTGCCGGTCTCGCCGTCGAACAGCCATTCGTAGCGGCCGCCCACGGCGAGATCGATGTGCGCGACCAGCGCCTCGCTGTCCGGCGCGTAGGCGGCCTTGAAGGCCTCTGCCCGGGTCCAGGCGTCCCACACCGCCGCGCGCGGCGCGGCGATGGTCTCGGCTATCGTAAACGCGCGCGCGGGTGTGACCGCTTCGAACAGGCTGCTGTCGATGGGCTCGATGTGCATGGTGGAATCCCCTGCCGTAGCGTTCAGGCAGGCGCCAATCAGTGCGCAGCACAGAGTGCGCGCGACGGCGTTCATGCCTGGGCTTCCTCGACGGTCGAATGGGCTGCTGCCAGTTCCTCCTGCAGACGGGCCGGTACCGGGTCGTAGTGGCTGAAGCGCAGGGTCCAGCTGCCGGCGCCGCCGGTCAGCGCGTCCAGGCGTGAGGCGTAGCCCTCGGTTTCCGCCAGCGGCAGCTCGGCGTTGACGCGCATCAGGCCGCTACCGGCCATGTCCGAGCCGTTGATACGGGCCCGCCGCGTCGCCAGGTCGCCGGTGATGGCGCCGACGCTGTCCGCCGGCGCCGTCACGCTGACGGCCACGATCGGCTCGAGGACCACCGGGCCGGCGTCGCGGACCGCCGCCTCGAAGGCACGCCGGCCGGCTGCAACAAAGGCGATCTCCTTGGAGTCGACCGAGTGGTGCTTGCCGTCGACGACCGTCACGCGCAGGTCCTGCATCGGGAAACCGGCCACCACGCCCTGTTCCATCGCCTGGCGTACGCCCTTCTCGACGGCGGGAATGAACTGTCCCGGAATCACGCCGCCCTTGACCTGGTCGACGAATTCGAAGCCGGCGCCGCGCGGCAGGGGCTCGACGGTCAGGTGCACCTCGCCGAACTGGCCGGCGCCGCCGGTCTGTTTCTTGTGCCGGTACTGGGCCGCGGCCGGCCTCGATATCGTCTCGCGGTACGGCACGCTGGGCGGCCGCGTGTCGACTTCGATGCGGTAGCGGCTCGCGAGCTTGTCGAGGGTCGTCTTGATATGAAAGTCGCCGAGACCGCGCAGCACGATCTCGTTGCTGCCGGCGTCGTGCTCGATGCGCAGGCAGGGGTCCTCGGCGAGCAGCTTGTGCAGGGCCTCGGACAGCTTCTGCTCGTCACCGCGCGCCTGCGGCAGCAGCGCGGCGCCGACCAGCGGCACCGGCAGTTCCGGCTTGCGCACGCGCCAGCCGTTGTGCGCCTGGCCGGCGTGCAGCACGTCGCCGAGTTCCAGTTCGTCGATCTTGTTCACGGCGCAGATGTCGCCGGGGCCGACCTCGTCGACCTCGACCTGCTCCTTGCCGCAGCGCCGGTAGGCATGCGCCACGCGCAGTTCCTGGCCGTCGTTGCGGATCAGCGTCGCGCCGCGGCGCAGGCAGCCCTGGTGCACGCGCAGCAGCGCGATCCGTCCGACGTAGGGATCGAACTCGACCCGGAACACGTGCGCCAGCAGCGGTTCCTCGAGCGATGGCGAAACCGGCACCTCGCTGCCGTCTTCGGTGATGAACGGATGGCCGCCTTCCTCGAGCGGGTTCGGCGCGTGCGCGACGATCAGGTGCAGCAGTTCGGCGAGTCCGGCGCCGCTGCGCGCCGAGGCGAAGGCCACCGGAACCAGGTGATTCTCGCGCAGGGCGCGCTCGAGCGTGTCGTGCAGGCTGCCCGCGTCGACCTCGCCGTCTTCGAGGTAACGCTCCATCACCGCGTCGTCGGTCTCGATGATCTGGTCGAGCAGTGCGGCGTGCGCGTGTTCGGCCGAGTCGAAGTCGACCTCGCCGTGTTCGTTTTCGAGTACGTCGACGACGCCCTCGCCTTGGCGGCTCGGCAACTCGATCGGCAGGCATTCCTGGCCGAAGCTGTCGCCGATCTCCCCGAGCAGGGCCTCGAGCCGATCGGGGTCCGCGTCGATCTTACTGGCGACGATCATGCACGGCAGGTGCAGGCGGCGCGCCTGCTCGACGAGGTCACGGGTCATCGGCTCGATGCCGCTCTGCGCGCTGACGACGACCAATACCAGGTCCGCCGCGTCGAGCACGCTGAGCGTGACGCCCAGGAAGTCGGCGTAGCCGGGCGTGTCGATCAGGTTGAGTCGATGCTCGTCGACGTCGATGCTGAGCAGACTGGCGTTGATCGAGTGGCCGTAGCGCTGTTCCAGCGGGTCGAAGTCGCTGACGGTATTGCCCCGCTCGATGCTGCCGGCGGTGCCGATGCGGCCGGCATGCTGCAACAGGCCCTCGATCAGACTGGTCTTGCCGGCGCCAGCCTGGCCGACGAAGACGACGTTACGAATCCGGTCCGTGGGAAATGCACTCATGGCGGGCTCCATGTCTTGTTATCGGCCGCAGTATACGCCGGCGCGCGCCGGGCAACCGTTGATGCCTGTCAACCGCGCGGCGCCGGCGGCGTTGGTAACAGCAGGCGGTAATCGACCGCGACAACGCTGGTAAACAGGAGCGGAAACATGAAACTTAAGTGGTTTGTACTGGCCCTCGGGGCCACCGTGGGTGCGGCGGCCATCGCCGCGGATGCGAGCAGCGAACGACCGGCGGCACCGGGGCACAAGCTGTTCTCGAAACTCGACACCGACGGCGACGGCGTGGTGATTTTCGACGAGTTCGTGAACGCCAAGCTCGACCGGGCGGCGCGGCAGTTCGATCGCCTTGACGCCGACGACGACGGCAGGATCACGCTCGAGGAAGTGGATGCGGCGCGCCAGTGGCGCTTGGGTGACGTGGACCGCGACGCGCTGCGCGC
>CAZOUC010000075.1:0-1348 GCA_964582825.1 uncultured Enterobacteriaceae bacterium
TCCGCGAGAACATCCGCTACGGCCGACTCGGCGCCAGCGACGCCGAGGTCGAGGCCGCCGCCCGCCTGGCCGGCGCCGACGAATTCATCCGCCGGCTCGAGCGCGGCTACGACAGCGATGCCGGCGAAGGCGGCAATCGCCTGTCGGCCGGGCAGAAGCAGCTGGTGTCCTTCGCTCGGGCAATCCTCGCGGACCCGCAGATCCTGATCATGGACGAGGCGACTTCATCGGTCGACACACTGACCGAGCAGCGTATCCAACGCGGCATGGAGCGCCTGCTCGAGGGCCGCATCAGTTTCGTCATCGCGCACCGGCTGAGTACGATCCGCAACGCCGACCGCATTCTCGTGGTCGCCGGCGGCCGCATCGTCGAGAGCGGAACCCACGCCGAGCTGCTCGCCCGGCAGGGGCGCTACAGCGAGCTGTACCGGCAGCAGGGACTCAGCGAGGCGACCCTGGCGGTCTGAGCCGCGTCGTCCTCAGCCGGCCGACGGGCGGCCGACGAGGACCACCGCGCGGTGCCCGGCCTGCCCGTAGCGGCACATCGCGTCGAACTGCGCGTGGTCGACGGGTATGTATTGCTTGTCGAGGCCGCCGCCGGACTCGTCGCGACCGAGATCGGGGTCGTGCAGGTACACGAACTGGTCGTCGATCGCGGTAACGACGATCCAGTGCGGCGCTTTCTGTCGAGTCATGCGGTAGTGGCTGATCAGCACGATCGGCATCCAGCCCTGGCCCAGCCTGGCGCGCAGCTCGCCGATGCCGAGCTGCCCTTCGAGCAGCGGTATGCAGGCTGCGGCGCAGTCCTCCAGGAAGAAGCCGTGAATCTGTTCGAGCATTGCCTTGCGCTGCGGGTGGCGGACGCCATCGGTGAACAGCGCCTTGTTGGTATTGCACACCACCTCGGCCGGGAAACCGCGCCGCACCGCCGCCAGCGCGAGACCGTGCGGACCACAGCCGCCGTGGCCCGCGGTCATGAATACCGTCGTCGCTTCGCGCCAGACGTCGAGCTCGTCCTTGAGACCGAACTGCCGGCCACGCTGCAGCGCGGCCATGGCCATCAGCAGGCAGGCCGGGCCGCAGGTGAAGTCGGTGCTCTGGGCGTAGTACGGCACGCGCTGTCGCCGGGGCGGTCGCAGGGCGTGGATCCGCTTCTGCAGGCGCAGCGCGTCCTCGCGGTCCTCGTAGTAGTGGGGAATCTCGGCGAACACGCGGTATCCGCGTCGTTCGTACAGCGCGATGGCGGCGCGATTGTCGCGGCGGACCTCGAGCCGCAGGTCGACACAGCCGGCCGCCTCGGCCGCCGCTTCCGCCGCCGCCAGCAGGCGCTCGCCGATGCCCTGGCCGC
>CAZOUC010000075.1:1358-8974 GCA_964582825.1 uncultured Enterobacteriaceae bacterium
ACGGGTGGCGCGCCGGCGCAGCACCAAGGCGTAGCCGAGCAGCCCGCCAGCCTGCTCGGCAACCAGCAGGATATCGCGGTCGGACTGGAGAAACCGGCGAAAACTGCGCCGGCTCAGGCGGTCGCTGTCGAAGCACGCGTTCTCGAGCTCCACCAGCGCATCCAGGTGCTCCGGCGCCGCGTCGAGTATGGCGACTGGCGACACGCCGGCCGCCGCGCCGGCCGAACCCCTCGCTTTCATCCCGCGCCCCCCGGAGCCCGGCACGAGACGGTCGAATTGACGATTGTCGCCGTCCCGCGATTGCCGTAATGTCGCGCCGAGCGTGGCATGAGTCGCCGCCCATGACAATCCTGTACATCGTCGTCGACAAACCGAAGGACTGGAAGCCGTTCTACCCGAGCGAGCGCGTCCTCAGCTTCGACGACTACCTGCGCAGCCCCGCCGAGGGGGATCGCGGCGGCGTGCGCGTGATCAACCTGTGCCGCAGCCGCAAGTACCTGTCGCGCGGTTACTACTGTTCCCTGCTCGCAGAGGCCCGCGGGCACAAGGTCCTGCCCAGCACCGACACCCTCAACGACCTGCGCAGCAAGCAGCTCTACGTCCTCGAGGTCGAGGATCTTGCCCAGCGGATTCGCGCGAGCACCGAGAGCGTGGACCAGGGCGGGGCCGACGAATTCGTGGTGTTCAGCTTCTTCGGCCACACCGGGAACGTCGCGGTCAGGGCGCTGGCGCGGGAGCTGTTCGAGCGCTTTCCGTGCCCGATCCTGCGCATCCGCTTCCGGCGCGAAGGGCAATGGCGCCTCGCCGAGCTGACACCGATGGCGCCGACCGAGCTCGACGACGACCGGCAGACGCTGTTCGCCGAGGAGCTCGAACGCTTCAGCCACAAGGTCTGGCGCCGGCCGCGCAAGCGCCGGCGCTACCGCTACGACATCGCCATCCTGGTCGATCCGGACGAAGCGCTGCCGCCGAGCAATGCCGGCGCCCTGCGGCGCTTCGTCCGGGCCGGCCGCGACCTGCGACTCGACGTGGACCTGATCCGGCGCCGCGATTTCAACCGGCTCGAGGAATACGACGGCCTGTTCATTCGCGCGACGACGGCGGTGAACGGCTACACCTACCGCTTCGCCCGACGGGCCGAGGCCGCGGGCATGGCGGTGATCGACGACCCGCGCTCGATCCTGCGCTGCACCAACAAGGTCTACCTCGCCGACGCGCTGCAGCGCCGCCGGGTGCCGACACCGGAGATCCGCCTGCTGACGCGCGGCAGCCCGGAAGAGGAACTCCGGGCGCGCAGCGCGGACCTCGGTCTGCCGCTGGTGCTGAAGATCCCGGACGGCTCGTTCTCGCGCGGCGTGGTCCGGGTCGACTCGGCGGCAGAGTTCAGGCCGGCGCTGGACAAGCTGTTCGGCCACTCGGCCATCGTGCTCGCCCAGGAGTACCTGTACACCGAATTCGACTGGCGCATCGGCGTCCTGGCCGGTCGCCCCCTGTATGCCTGCAAGTACTTCATGGTGCGCCACCACTGGCAGATCTACCGCCACCGGGGCGGCCAGACCGCGAGCGGCGGCTTCGAAACCGTTCCGATCGCGGCGGTACCCAAGCCGGTCCTGCGGGCCGCGCTGGACGCCTGCCGAGTGATCGGTGACGGTCTCTACGGGGTCGACATCAAGCAGTCGGGGGATCGCGTCGCCGTCATCGAGGTCAACGACAACCCGAACATCGACGCCGGCGTGGAGGACGTCCACCTCGGTCTTGAACTGTACCGGCAGGTGCTGGGCCGGCTGCTGGCACGGATCGAGGACCTGCGCGGCACGAATGCCGACGCCAGCGCCCCGCGAAACAAGGTGCCGGTGGACCTGGACGGCAACGCGATCAGGTGATCGCGCCGATGCCGAGAATGGTCAGGCCGGCGTTGACGATGCCCATCAGGCCCTCGCCGGCGATCAAGCCCGAAGCCACGGCGAAGTTGAGCCGCGACACCGACCCGGGGTTGATGCGTTTCCAGATGAACCAGGCGACGAGGCCGTAAACGATCACCAGCGAGTAGTAGGCCGGGATGATGAACGCGATGCCCATGGCCAGGCCGCTGGGCACGTAGCCCTTGATCGACTCGATGCGCCGCAGCAGGGTGATCGCGACGCCTGCCAGGCTGGCCAGCAGCACGGCGGGCTCCGCGTTGGGCGGCAGGGCGCCAAAGCCCTGCGCGAGCAGTTCGGCCATCGCTTTCCAGGCCATCGCGGCCGGCGCCGGCATCTCGACGCTGCCGAACTCGTAGGCCTGGCTGAAGATGTAGAACACCGGCACCACGAACAGCACGCCGGCGCAGATGCCGAACAGCTGCGCGATGAACTGCTTGCGCGGGGCCGCGCCCAGCATGCTGCCGGTCTTCAGGTCCTGCATCATGTCGGCCGCCTGGGAGGCACCGGCGGCGGTGATTCCCGCCGACATCAGGTTGGTCGACATCGCGCCCGGCGCCAGGCCGCCGAAGACGAGCTGGGTGACCTTGCCCATGCCACCGACCGGGTTGATGTCGGTCTCGCCCGTCGAGCGCACCGCCACCACCGCCAGCACCGCCGACAGCGCGATGGCGACCAGGGTCAGGTACCAGGCGATGCCGAACACGCTCTGCGCGATGACGATCGTCAGCACCGAACCCGCACCGAGGCCGCCGATCCACCAGGCGTTGGGAATCTGTTCGCCGGGCCCCGGGGCGCCGTCGTCGGCACCGGCAATCTGCCTGGGCATCTTCAAGGCGCGGACGAAGGTCTTCCAGGACAGTGCCAGGGTCATCAGCGCCTCGGACACCATCAGCGCCACCCCGGGCCAGAGCAGCCAGCCCCGGGCGCCTTCCTTGTAGTCCATCGGTGCGCCGGGCGCCCAGCCGAGCGCCTGCGACATCGGCCCCAGCAGACCCCATGCCAGCACGGCACCGGCCAGCAGCGAGAGCACCACGCGCGGCCCGATCAGCAGACCCGCGCCGAACAGCGAAGGACCGAGATAGACCTGGAACGACCAGCTCGCCGCGACGCCAAGGGCGGCGATGCCGGTCCACTGGTGGATCGGCGGCGCCTGCAGCTGCGGCACGAAGTGCGAGGCCAGCGCGTACAGGCCGGCGAACACGGCCGCGTAGATCAGCGCGCGGGCCTTGGCCATCGCCTCGCCGGCGTGGCTGAACATCGCCAGGATCGTCTCGGCGGTAGCCGTGCCGGTGGGAAAGCGCAGCTGGTCGACGTCGATCACCTGTCGGCGCAGCGGTACGGCGAAAAACACGCCGAGAAATGCCACGGCCAGGGCCCAGAGCAGCAGGCCCCACCAGGAGAACTCGTAACCCAGCAGCAGCATGGCCGGAATCGCCGCCACCAGCCCGGCGGCCGAGGCCATCGACCCGGCGGCCGAACCCGCGGTCTGCGCGATATTGGTCTCGAGCACGGACAGGCGCTTGCCGGCCGCGGAAAACGCCGCGAAGGCCAGCACCGCCGAGATGATCGAAGCGCCGAAGGTCCAGCCGATCTTCAGGCCGATGTAGATGTTGGTGCACGAGACGACACTGCCGACGAGGCAGCCCACGACCACCGCGCGCACCGACAGCTGGGCTTCCGTCGCGGCCCCGTCGGCAGTCAGCGGCGTATCGATCGTGGCCATGGCGGCTCCGTCTTGTTATGGGTTCGTACGGACGGCTCGACCCAGCATAGCGCATTGCTGCGCCGCGGTTCGGTCCTTCAGGCTTTCAGGGCCTCGAGGTACCGCTGCGCCCAACCGGTGATCGTGTTGGCCTTCACCTTGTCGAGCATCGCGTGCCAGCGCTCTCTGCGCTCCGCGAGGGGCATCGACAGACCCGTGGCGATCGCGTCGGCAACGCCATCGACGTCGTACGGTGTCACCAGCAGCGCGCCGTCGGCCAGTTCATCGGCGGCGCCGGCCAGCCGCGACAGGATCAGCACACCGGGATCCCCTTCGTTCTGCGCGGCGACGAACTCCTTGGCCACCAGGTTCATGCCGTCACGCAGCGGTGTGATCAGGCCGATCCACGCGTAGGAGAGGAAACCGATCACGTTGGGTCGGCTGAAGCTGCGGTTCATGTAGCGCAGAGGCACGCGATCGTACACGGAGAACCGCGCGTTGATCTTGCCGGCCAGAAAGTCGATCTCGTCCTTGATCTGCTGGTATTCCGGCACGTCGGAGCGCGACGGCTGGGCGATCTGCATCAGCACCACGCCGGGCTCGTCGGAGGAAGTCCGCGACAGGTACTTCTCGAACGCGCGGAAGCGCTCGGCCAGGCCCTTGGAGTAATCGAGGCGATCCACCCCGACCATCAGCTTGCGCCCGGCCAGGTTGTCGCGCAGACGCCGCACCTGGCTGGTTTCCCTGACCTTGGCCAGCGACTCGCGGATCTGCGGGTAGTCGATGCCGATCGGATAATGGCCGACGCGCACCACGCGGTCGTACATGCGGAACGAGTGTTCGTCGAGCTCGGCGTGTCCGACCACGTAGCGCATGCTGTCAGAGAAAGACGCGACGTCCAGCGCCGTCTGGAAGCCGACGAGGTCATAGGCACAGAAGAATCGCAGCAGGTCGAAGTGGTTGGGCAACACCCGGAACAGGTCGTAGGCCGGAAACGGGATGTGGTGGAAATAGCCGATGCGGTTGCCGATGCCGAGCTTGCGCAGCTCGTGGGCCAGCGGAATCAGGTGATAGTCGTGCACCCAGATCAGGTCGTCGCCGCGAACCTCGCGCGCGACGCGCTCGGCAAAGCGCAGGTTCACGTCGCGGTAGGCCTGGAAATAGTCGCGCTGGTATTCGATCAGGTTGAGGCGCTCGTGGCACAGCGGCCACAGCACGCGGTTGGCGTAACCGGCGTAGAAGTAGTTGTAATCACGCCGGCTCATCGGCGTGACGAGATACTCGACGTCGCCGCTGCGGTAACGCGCGTAGTCGTCGTCGGCCACCGTCTTCTCGACGCGCCCGTCCCAGCCGACCCAGGCGCCGCCGTTGGCTTCCAGGGCGCTCTGCAGACCGACGGCGAGGCCGCCCGGTGCCGGCCGATTGCCGCGCGGCACGTTGACGCGATTGGATACGACGATCAGTCGGCCCATCAGAATGCCACCTCCCAGGACGTGCTCAGGCGCATCGCCGAACCGATGATGCCGACCATCGAGTAGGTCTGCGGGAAATTGCCCCACAGTTCACCGGTACGGGGATCGATATCCTCGGACAGCAGGCCAAGGCGGTTGCGGCAGCCGAGCAGCTTTTCGAACAGTTCGCGCGCTTCGGCCTGCCGCCCGAGTGCCGCCAGCGCGTTGATGTACCAGAACGTGCAGACCAGGAACGCCGTCTCCGGCTCGCCGAAATCGTCGCGCTTGGTATAGCGGAATATGAACTCACCGATCTTCAGCTCGCGCTCGATCGCCGCCACCGTCGATACGAAGCGCGGGTCGTCCGCGGCGAGGAAGCCCAGCTCGTGCAGCAGCAGCATGCTCGCGTCGAGGTCGCGGCCGCCGAAGTTCTCGGTGAAGGCGCCGAGCTCGGCGTTCCAGGCCTCGGACTCGATGCGCGCGCGGATGCGCCCGGCACGCTCGTCCCACAGTTCGGCCTGCGGCGTCTTGCCGATGCGGCGCGCGATCTTCGCCAGGCGATCGCAGCCGGCCCAGCAGAGCAGCACCGAGTAGGTGTGGACACGCGCGGAGGTGCGGTACTCCCACAGACCGGCGTCGGGCTGGTCGTGCACGTTCCAGGCCTGCTCGCCGAGGTTCTCCAGCAGCGCAAAGGCGGCGTCGTAGTCGGCGCGCTGCAGGCGCGTGTCGAAGAACACCTGGGTGGCCGCCAGGATGACCGAGCCGTAACTGTCGTTCTGCACCTGCTGGTAGGCCTGATTACCCTCGCGGACCGGGCCGATGCCGCGATAGCCGGGCAGGGTTTCGATGATGCGCTCGTCGAGCTCCGCCGCGCCGCTGATCCGATAGACGGGCTGCAGGCGTGTGTGGTCGACGTTGGCCGCGATGTTCATCAGGTAGTGCAGAAAATGCTCCATGGTCTCGGTCTTGCCGAGGCGATTGAGCGCGGCGACCACGTAGTAGGCATCGCGCAGCCAGCAGTAGCGGTAGTCCCAGTTGCGCTCGGTCTCGGCAGCCTCGGGAATCGACGTGGTCATCGCCGCGATCACCGCGCCGGTATCCTCGAAGGCGTTGAGCTTGAGCGTGATCGCGGCGCGGATCACTTCCTGCTGCCACTCGAAAGGCACGTTCAGGTGACGTACCCAGTCGAGCCAGTAGTCGACGGTCTCCTCGTACATCTGCCGGCCCTGTTCCTCGACCCCGCCGTGCAGACTCTCGTCGGGCCCGAGCACGAGGGTCCGTGGCCCGTCGAGAACGAAGCAGCGCTGCTCCCGCACCGCGGTCAGCGACAGGTTGGTGGTCAGGCGCACGACCTGCTCGTGGCCGACGTAGCGCACGTGGTTGCTGCCGGAGGTGGTCCTCGGCAGGTCCCGACTCCAGCCGCGTACCGGCTGCAGGCGCACGCGGATGCGCGGGGTACCGTGCAGCGGGCGCAGGCGCCGCACGATCGTCTGCGGGTGGAACATACGCCCGAAGTGCCGGTAACGCGGGCAGAAGTCGGTGATCTCGACGCAGCCGCCGTGGCTGTCGTAGAGCCGCGTCTCGAGCACCGCCGTGTTGGGCAGATAGCGCTGTTCGCTGCGCTCGAGGTCCTGCAACTCGATCGCGAACAGACCCTGTTCGGGGTAGTGATCGTGCAGCAGCGCGTCGAACAGCGGCTCGCTGTCGAAGCGCGGCAGACAGGCCCAGACGATCGTAGCGTCGGCATCGACCAGTGCACCGATCGAACAGTTGCCGATCAGACCGAGTTCGAGATCCGGTTTGCGCGTCGTCATGCCGCCTCCAGGTACTGCGCGTAGCCGTCCAGCCAGGCCATCACCGCATCGATATCGTCAAGCCGGTGGCGCGCCCGGGTGTCGCCGGCTCCGACCTTGATCGTCAGGCCGCCGAGGGCGTTGACCGACTCGAAACCGTGTTCGTCGGTCACGTCGTCACCGAGGAACACCGGGCGGCGCCCGGCGAAAGGCGCCTCGGCCATGTACGCCTCGATCGCCGTCCCCTTGTCGGCCACCGCAGGCCGGACTTCCAGGACCATCTTTCCGGCCAGCAGCAGGAGTTCGCCGTCACCACCGTGCTGACGCAGCAGCGCCGCCATCAGTTCGCGCGCCTCGCCCTCCGCGGCGGGCCGGCGGCGGTAGTGCAGCGCCACAGTGGTGCCCTTGTCCTCGACCAGGGTGCCCGGGTGTGCGGCGACGAAGTCCGCGAGGCCTTGCCGGAACGGTGCGAGGCGTCCCGCGGGCACGCACTGGCGGACGATGCCGCCGTCGACCCGGCGGCGCTCCAGGCCGTGCAGGCCGGCGCAGGGCAGGCACAGCGGAGCGAACAGAGCGTCGATGGTGTCGATGGCACGGCCACTGACCAGCGCCAGCGCACCATCACAGACCTGGGACAGGCGGGACAGCAACGACCGGGTGGCCGGGCGCGGCACGACCGCATCGGGATGGTCCGCGAAATCGAGCAAGGTGCCGTCGACGTCGAGAAACAGCGCCCACGGCCGTCCAT
>CAZOUC010000076.1:0-8899 GCA_964582825.1 uncultured Enterobacteriaceae bacterium
CAGCAGCGGGTAGAGCACCAGCTGCCCCGGGCCGTGGTAGGTCACCTGGCCGCCGCGGTCGACCGGCACCACCGGGATGGCGCCCGGTGCCAGCAGGTGCTCCGCCCGGCCTGCCTGCCCCTGCGTGAACACCGGCGGGTGCTGCAGCAGCCAGATCTCGTCGTCGGTGGCCGAATCGCGCCGGTCGGTAAACGCCTGCATGCGGCGCCAGGTGGGCTCGTAGGGCACCAGGCCCAGGCGCCGCAGGCGCAGCTGCCTCATAGCACCATGTGCACCCGGCCGGTGTTCTTCAGCGCCTCGAAAATGTCGCGCAGCTGCGGCTCGCCGGTGGCGACGATGGTCATCGTCAACGAGGTGAAGCGGCCGTTGCGCGACTGGCGCTCGGTGACGGCAGTGGGGTCCATTTCCGGAGCGTGGCTGCTGACGATGTCGATCACCAGTTCACGAAAGTCCGGCGCGGCGTCACCGACCACCTTGATCGGGTAGTCGCAGGGGAACTCGATGCGCGGCGGCTGCTCGTCGCTCACAGCAGGCCCAGAAGGCGCATGAAGAACAGCACGATGCTGTCCCAGAGACGACGCAACAGGCCGGCCGACTCGACGGCTTCGAGCACGATCAGCTGCTGGTCGACGACCGGTTCCCCCTCGTACTCGATCAGCACCTGCCCGACGGCCTGCCCCTGCTCGAGCGGCGCGCGGATCACCGCGTCGACCATCGTGCGGTCCACCAGGTCGTCGAAGTCGCCGCGCGGCAGCGTAAGCCAGACGTCTCGCTGCAGGCCGAGCGGCACCGTGTCCGCCTGGCCGGACCAGACCTCCGCCTGCTGCAGCGCCTCGCCGGCAGCGAGCAGGCGGCGGGTCTCGTAGAAGCGGAAGCCGTACTGCAGCAGTTTGCGGCTCTCGGCGGCGCGTGCGCGGCGGCTGTCGGCCCCCATCACCACCGACACCAGGCGCATGCCTTCGCGCTCGGCCGAAGCGACCAGGCAGTAACCGGCGGCGCGCGTGTAGCCGGTTTTCAGGCCGTCGACGTCCAGGTTCTCGTCGCCCAGCAGCTCGTTGCGGTTGCGCTGCGTGATGCCGTTGTAGCTGTACTCCCGCTGCGAGTAGGCGTAGTAGTCCTCGGCGTCCTGGCGCACCCGGGCACGGGCAAGTATCGCCATGTCGCGGGCGCTGGTGTAGTGATCCGGGTGCGGCAGCCCGTGCGCGTTGACGAAGTGGCTGTTGGTCATGCCCAGGCGCTCGGCGTACTGGTTCATGAGGTCCGCGAAAGCGTCCTCGGCGCCGGCGATGTGCTCGGCGATGGCGACGCTGGCGTCGTTGCCGGAAGCGACGACCAGGCCATAGTACAGGTCGCGCAGCGAGACCTCGGTGCCGACCTCGATGAACATCAGCGAGGACCCTTCGAACTTCGGATTCGCGGCCCAGGCCTCGCGGCTGATCGTCACCATGTCGTCCCAGCTGGCCCGTCCGGCCGCGATCTCCTCGGACAGGATGTAGCCGGTCATCAGCTTGGTCAGGCTGGCCGGTTCAACGCGCTCGTCGGCGTTGTGTTCGACCAGCACGGCGCCGCTGTTGACGTCGATCAGGATGTGCGAGGACGTATCCAGGCTCGGCGGCGCCGGGATGACTGCGACGGCCGGTGCGGCGACAACGAGGCTGAACAGCAGCAACAGCAACGGAAAACGTAGGCTCATGTGACCTCTTGCTAGATCTCCCGGAATCGATTCGGCGCGCTGGCGGTCAGTATAGCCCGCCGGGCGCGGGCATCACGGGGCACCGACGACGTGCGGCACACCCAGCCGGTACTCGCTGATGATGCGGCGTACCGTCCCGACCGCGTCCGGGTCGGCGATCGGCCCGATGCGGACGCGGTACCAGGCCTGACCCGTCGGGTCGGACGCGTCGATGAACACGCTCTGGTCGACCAGCATCGTGAGCTTGGCGCGCAGGCGCTCGGCACTTTCCAGGGTACGAAACGCCCCGACCTGCAGCACCGCACCGGCATCGGCAAGGGCGGTCGCGTCCCCGGCCGGGTAGTCAGGTGCCAAGGACCCGGGAGCCGGCGACGCGGGCGCCGCTGCGACCGTCTGCGGCGGCGTGTGCGGCTGCGCCCCCGCGGACGGCTCGATCGCCTCGACCAGCACCCGCGCGGTGCCCTTTTCATGGAAACCGAGCCGGTAGGCCGCCGCGTAGGACAGGTCGATCAGACGGTCGCCGTGAAACGGGCCGCGATCGTTGACGCGGACGATGACCCGGCGCCCGTTCTCGAGATTGGTCACGCGTACGAACGTCGGCAGCGGTAGGCTGCGGTGGGCCGCGGTCATGGCGTACACGTCATAGATCTCGCCGTTCGAGGTCTGGCGGCCGTGAAACTTCATGCCGTACCAGGACGCGATGCCCTCGGCCCGGTAGCCGCGCGCGTCGGGCATCACCGTGTAGGTGCGCCCGAATACCGTGTAAGGGCTGTGGTTGCCGCCGCGGCTGCGGGGCTCGGGGCGCGGCACGGCGTCCGGCACCCGGTACAGGTCGGCACGCGGCGGCGGCGCCGAATCGACCTGCTGTTTAGGCCCGGATCCCGCGCAGCCCGCCAGCAGCAGGCACGGCAGCAGGACTTTAGCTGCCGTCCGCCATCCGCTCACGGATCGCCTCACTGAGCTGGTACACCGCCATCGCGTACAGGCGGCTGCGGTTGTAGCGGGTGATGACGTAGAAATTGTGGTGGCCGAGCCAGTACTGCACGCCCTCATCGATCTCCAGGCGCATGGCGGTGACCTGCTCGTCGGCCCCGAGCGCCTCGGGCACGACGAAGCCGGCCGCCGCCAACCCCTGCCGGTCCAGGTCGGGGTCGAGGCCCCGGTTGGTGACGGCGTCGTCGACTTCGCCGCGCGTCTCGAGTCGCTGGGCCACCGGCTCGCCGGGCCGCCAGCGGTGCCTGGCGAAGTAATTGGCGACGCTGCCGATGGCGTCGGCCTCGTTCTCCCAGATGTCGGCACGGTCGTCACCGTCGAAGTCGACGGCGTAGGCCCGGTAGCTCGACGGGATGAACTGCCCCATGCCCATGGCACCGGCGTAGGAGCCCTTGAGGGTCAGCGGATCAAAGCCCTGTTCACGGGCGAGCAGCAGGAACTGTTCCAGCTCGCGCAGGAAAAAGCTGGACCGTGGCGGGTAGTCGAAGCCGAGCGTCGACAGCGCGTCGATGACCCGGAAGCTGCCCATGTTGCCGCCGTAGCGCGTCTCGACGCCGATCACGGCGACGATCATCTGCGGCGGCACCCCGTAGCGCGCGGCCGCCTGCTCGAGCACCTCGCGGTGCTCGCGCCAGAATTCGACGCCGCCCTCGATGCGCTTCGGAGTCACGAAAATCTGCCGGTACTCGCCCCAGGTCAGGACCCGCTCGGCCGGGCGCGCGATCGCCTCGAGGATCGACTCCTTGCGCTGGGCCGAACCGAACCAGGCGGCGAGTTCCTCCCGGCTGAACTGGTGCTCCGCGACCATGCGGTCCGCAAAGGCTGCAAAGTCGCGGTGCTGCGCGTAGTCCTCGGCGCAGCCGGTGGACGAAAAAAGGACGAGGCTCAGGAGCAGGATGGCGCGGGGCACGGCATCACCTCTGGCTGGGGTTACTGGACCAGGCGGCGCTGTTCGGTGCTGATCGCCATCAGCAGGCCGAAACCGCCCATCAGGGTCAGGAGGGATGTGCCGCCGTAGCTGACCAGTGGCAACGGGACACCGACAACGGGCAGCAGTCCGGACACCATTCCCATGTTAACAAAAATATAGACGAAAAATGTCAGCGCGATGCTGGCAGCGAGCAGGCGCGAGTAGGTGTCCTGGGCGCGCATCGCGATCAGCAGCGAGCGGCCGACGATCAACAGGTAGAGGCTCAGCAGGAGCAGCACGCCGTACAGTCCGAACTCCTCGGCGAGCACGGCGATGATGAAGTCCGTGTGGCTCTCGGGCAGGAAATCGAGGTGCGACTGCGTCCCTTCCAGCCAGCCCTTGCCCTGCCAGCCCCCCGAGCCGATGGCGGTCTTCGACTGGATGATGTTCCAGCCGGCACCGAGCCGGTCGCGCTCCGGGTCGATCAGGGTCAGGATCCGCAGCTTCTGGTAGTCCCGCAGGACGTACAGCCACATCAGCGGCGCCGAGGCCAGCGCGGTGAGCACCACGGTGCCGATCAACAGCCAGCTCAGGCCGGCCAGGAACAGCGCGACGAAGCCGGCGCAGGCGATCAGCAGCGCGGTGCCGAGGTCCGGCTGCATCAGCACCAGCACGGTCGGAACCAGGATCACCACCAGGCACAGCAGCACCCGCGGCAGGGACGGCGGCAGGCCATGGCCCGACAGCACCCACGCCACCATCATCGGCACCAGGAACTTGCTGGCCTCGGAAGGCTGGAAGCGCGGCAGGCCGGGCAGGTCGAGCCAGCGCTGGGCGCCCTTGGCGCCGGAGCCGAACAGGGCCACCGCCACCAGCAGCAGCACAGAGCCCGCGAACAGCCAGGGCGTCCAGCGGCGGTAGGCCTGGACATCGATCTGGGCGACCACGATCATCACCAGCAGCGCGGCGCCGAACATCGTCGCCTGGCGGCGCCAGGCCAGCGTCGACTCGCCGCTGGCGCTGTACAGCACCACCAGGCCGAAGGCGGCGACGGCACACAGCAGGCCGAGCAGCGGCAGGTCGATGTGCAGGCGCCGCGCCAGGCCCGGCCGGCGTGCGAATTCCCCCGACGCCCCGGGCAGCTGGCGAACGAAATCGCCCGGGCCGGTCACAGACGCTCCGGCGGCAGCGAGTGGGTGCCGGGCCGCGCCGCCAGCCAGGCATCGAAGACCTTGCGCACGATCGGCGCCGCCACCGAGCTGCCGTGTCCGCCGTTCTCGACGACGACGGCGACGGCGATCTGCGGGTTCTCGGCCGGCGCGTAGCCGACAAACAGGGCGTGGTCGCGCTCGAACTTGTCGACCAGTTCCTCGTCGTACTCGGCGTCCTGCGGAATACCGATCACCTGCGCGGTGCCGGTCTTGCCGGCCATTCGGTAACTGGCGCCGTCGGCGATCAGGCGGGCCGTGCCCTTTTCGGTGTGCACGACGTTCTCCATGGCCGTCTGCACCAGGTGCCAGTGGCGCTCCTCGCTGAGCTCGACCGTCGGCAGGGTCTGCTGCGGCACGATATCCTCCCCGACCCGCATCAGCAGGTGCGGCCGGACGCGGTGTCCGTGGGTCGCCAGGGTCGCCGTCATCATCGCCAGCTGCACCGGCGTGGACAGCAGGTAGCCCTGGCCGATCCCCACGCTCAGGGTCTCGCCGGGGAACCAGACCATTCCGCGAGCACGCCGTTTCCACTGGTCCGACGGCAGCAGGCCCGGCCGCTCACCGGTCTGGTCGATCCCGGTCGCTTCGCCCAGGCCGAAGCGGGCGGAGAAGTCGTGCAGGCGCTCGATACCCATGCGGTGCGCCAGCTCGTAGAAGTAGACGTCGCAGGACTCGACGATCGCCTGGTCGAGGGCGACGCGCGCGCCGTGGCCGCTGCGCTTCCAGTCCCGGTACAGGCGCTCGTCGCCCGGCAGGCGGTAGAAGCCCGGATCGGGTACCGAGTAGTGTTCGTCGACGAAACCGAGCTCGAGGCCGGCCAGCGCGAACAGGGGCTTGATCGTGGACGCCGGCGGGTACTGGCCCTGCAGCGCGCGGTTGAACAGCGGCCGGTAGGGCGAATCGCGCAGCGGCTCGTAGTCGGCACTGCTGATGCCCTGGACGAACAGGTTCGGATCGAAACTCGGCGTCGACACCAGCGCCAGGACGCCGCCGCTGACCGGATCCACGGCCACCAGCGCACCGCGTTCCTCGCCGAAAGCCTCGAACGCCACCTGCTGCAGGCGCCGGTCGATGGTCAGGGTCAGGTCACGGCCCGGCTGCGGATCGACGTGGCCGAGCGTGCGCAGCACCTTGCCCCAGGCGTTGGTCTCGACCTGCCGCGAACCCACGCTGCCGTGCAGGAGATCCTCGTAGACCCGTTCGACGCCGGTCTTGCCGACGTGGTGGCTCGCCGCGTAGTTGACCGGGTCCAGGTCGCGCAGTTCCTGCTCGTTGATGCGGCCGACGTAACCGATCACGTGGGCGAACAGGTCGCCGTGTACGTAGTGACGCAGCAGCTGCGCCTCGACCTCCACGCCGGGCAGGCGATGCCGGTGCGAGGCGAGCAGTGCGATCTCCGCCTCGGTCAGCTTGAAGCGCAGCGGTACCGCCTCGAAGGGCCGGTGCCGACGCAACTGGGTCCGGAAACGCTCGATCTCCTCGTCGCCTATGCCGAGCAGCCCGTCGAGGCGCAGCAGCGTTTCGGTCATGTCCTCGATGCGTTCCGGAACCAGTGTGAGCGTATAGCTGGGCCGGTTCTCGGCGAGCAGCTCGCCGTTGCGGTCGAAGATCAGGCCACGTTTGGGCGCGATCGACTGGACGTGGATGCGGTTGTTGTCGGACTGCGTGCGGTACTGCTCGTGATTGACCACCTGCAGCGTGAAGTAGCGGAAGGCCAGCACCCCGGTCAGCAGCACCACGACCGCTGCGGTGACGACCAGGCGCGCACTGAAGATGCGCATCTCGGTCATCGTGTCTTTCAGTTCGATGCGCTGGGCCATGACTCAACGATGATACGGGTGGCCGCTGATAATCGACCAGGCGCGGTACAGCTGCTCGAGCAGCAGCACGCGCACCAGCGGGTGCGGCAGAGTCAGCTTTGACAGCGACCAGCGCCATTCGGCTCGGTCCAGGCAGGCCGGAGCCAGGCCGTCCGCGCCGCCGATGAGCAGGCTCACGTCCCGCCCGTCCATCCGCCAGTCCTCGATCCGCTGCGCCAGCTGCGGTGTGCTGATCGCGACGCCGTCCACGGCCAGCGCGACGCAGCGCTCGGCGGCGCCGACGCGTGCCAGCAGGGCTTCCCCTTCGCGACGCATCGCGTCCACCGCGGGCCGCGAGCGACCACGACCGGCGGCCTCGACCGGCTGCAGGCTGACCGGGAAATCACGGGAAAAGCGCTTGAGGTACTCGTCGCAGCCGGCCTCGACCCAGGCGGGCATGCGGCCACCGACGGCCAGGATACGGATCTGCACCGGTGCCTCAGGCCTCCGGCCGTGTGACCAGCCAGAGGCGCTCCAGGTCGTAAAAGGCCCGGCTCTCCTCGCTCATCACGTGGATGACGACGTCGCCGGCGTCGACCAGGAACCAGCCGGTGGTCTCGTCGCCCTCGGTGCCGATCGGCGGCAGGCCGGCCTCCTTGAGCTTCTCGACCACCGCGTCGGTCAGGGCGCGCAGGTGACGCTTCGAGGTACCGCTGGCGACCAGCATGTAGTCCATCAGGTTGCTCTTGTCGCGAACGTCGCAGCAAACGAGATTCCGCGCCTTGAGATCTTCGAGAGCCTCGGTCGCCAGGCTGCGTACCCGGCTGGCGTGCTCGTGGTCAGATGGCGACCGCGTCGGTCACCAACAACTGGATGCTGCGACCCTCGGCACAGCGGCGCCGCAGCGCCGTCGCCGAGACGTCGAGCAAGGTGAACCGGCAGCGCAGGATGCAACCGGCCGGCCGGCCGCGCAGCGCCGCCGGGTCCTCGGCCAGGTGCCGGTCCAGCAGGTCGGCAACCGCCGGCGACGGGACGGGCCGGGTACCGGGTCGCTCGGCGACGACCAGGTGCGCGAGGTCCAGCAGGCATTCCCACTCGTGCCAGGAATCGAGCGCGGCGAAGGCGTCGGCGCCCAGCAGCCACAGCAGGCCCGCGCTGTCGCCGAGCTCGGCGCGCAGCTCGCGCAGGGTCGCCACGGTCCAGGACGGCCCGTCGCGGCGCAACTCGCGATCGTCGGCGGCCAGGCCCGGGATCGTCGCCGCCGCGCGTTCGACCATTGCCAGTCGATCCGCCGCGCCGGCGGCCGGCGCCTCGCGGTGCGGCGGTCGCGCCGACGGAATCAGGTGCACGCGGTCGAGGTCGAGCAGTTCGCGAAACTCGATCGCCGTGCGCAGGTGCCCGACGTGCACCGGGTCGAAGGTGCCGCCGAACAGGCCGATGCGTACGGATGCACTGCCGGCGGCGCCCGTCACGTGCGGACTTGTCCGTCGCCCAGCACGATCCACTTCTCGGAGGTCAGGCCCTCGAGCCCGACCGGGCCGCGGGCGTGGATCTTGTCGGTGGAGATGCCGATCTCGGCGCCGAGGCCGTACTCGAAGCCGTCGGCAAAGCGGGTCGAGGCGTTGACCATCACCGAGCTCGAGTCGACCTCGCGCAGGAAGCGCCGGGCGCGGGCGAAATCACCGGTCACGATCGCGTCGGTGTGGCGCGAACCGTAACGATTGATGTGCGCGATCGCCTCGTCGAGTCCGGCGACGACCCGCAAACTGAGGATCGGCGCCAGGTACTCGGTCGACCAGTCCGCCTCCTCGGCGGGCCGCATGTCCGGCACCAGGCCCCGGCTGGCCTCGCAGCCGCGCAGCTCCACGCCGTGTTCGCCGAGCGCGGCGGCGACCCGCGGCAGAAAGGTCCCGGCGACGGCGGCCGCGACCAGCAGCGACTCGGCCGTGTTGCAGGTGCCGTAGCGCTGCGTCTTGGCGTTGACGGCGATCGCCAGCGCCATGTCGAGATCGGCGGCGTCGTCGACGTAGACGTGGCAGTTGCCGTCGAGATGCTTGATCACCGGCACCCGCGCCTCGCGGCTGATGCGCTCGATCAGGCCCTTGCCGCCGCGGGGCACGACCACGTCGACGCAGTCCTCCATCGTCACCAGTTCGCCGACCGCGTCGCGGTCGGTGGTCTCGAGCACCTGCACCGCGTCGGCCGGCAGGCCGGCATCGGTCAGGCCGCCGCGCACCGCGTCCGCGATCGCCTGGTTGGAATGAAAGGCCTCGGAGCCGCCGCGCAGGATCGT
>CAZOUC010000077.1:0-8876 GCA_964582825.1 uncultured Enterobacteriaceae bacterium
CTGGGCCTCCAGGGGCAGCTCGCCGATCTCATCGAGGAACAGGGTGCCGCCGTCGGCCGCCTCGACGAGTCCGATGCGGTTGGCCGCGGCTCCGGTGAACGCGCCCTTCTCGTAACCGAACAGCTCGGACTCGATGAGGGTCTCGGGAATTGCGGCGCAGTTGACGCAGATGACCGGTCGGTCCTGGCGGTCGCTGCGTCGGTGGATCGCGCGCGCGACCAGTTCCTTGCCGGTACCGGTCTCGCCGCGGATCAGCACGGTGGCGTCGGTGGGCGCGACGCGCTCGATCTGCTTGAACAGGGTAGTCATAGCGGGTGAGCGGCCGATCATGCCGTCGCCGACGCCGGGCCCCTGTTGGGGTGAACCGCCTACCAGGTGGAACTTGCGCATCGTGCTACCGCCCTGACCGCTCGCTGCAATGAAGCACTGCCCGGCAGAGGGCGAGCCCTTCGACGTAGATGGCGCACCTTACCCAATGAGCCGATCCCTGTCATCCGCCGGTCACTCAAGCCGGTCCCGGCAAGGCCGTGCCGCACGGAACCGCTTCGCGTTGCCAGTTTCCGGCACCCCACTCGAGTATAGACCGCACCCGGCCATGCCATCGGGCCGGCGGCGGTGCCTGGCCGAGCAGTTCAAGCGCGTCGAGCAGCGCGTGCCGGGCGCGGCGCGCTTCGAGTGGCCGGGCTCCGCTCTGCTTGCTGAGCTTGTGCTCGCCGTCGGGCCCGACGACCAGCGGCAGGTGACCGTAGTGGGGCGGCGGCAGCTTGAGGGCCGCCATCAACAACAGCTGGCGGGGCGTCGAGTCGAGCAGGTCCTCACCGCGGATCACGTGGCTGATGCCCTGCCAGGCATCGTCGAGTGCGCAGGCGAGCTGGTATGCCGGCAGGTCGTCGCGACGCCAGATCACGAAGTCGCCGATATCGCGCTGTGGCTGCCGCTGCTGGGGGCCGAGCAGCAGGTCGTCGAAACACAGCCGGGTCGACAGCACCCGCAGACGTACCGCCGCGTCGCCACCGGGCGGTGGCTCCCGGCGCTCGCGGCAGCGCCCCGGATAGACCGGCCCTTTGCCGGCGAGTCGACGTCGGCTGCAGTCGCAGTAGAACACGGCGCCGGCCTGCGCGAGGCGTTGCAGCGTGCTCCGGTAGGCCGGTACGCGACGCGACTGGAACAGGGGCGTCTCGTCCCACAGCAGCCCGTGCTCGCGCAGGCCGCGCATGATCATCTCGGCCGCGCCGGGTTTCTCGCGTGGGGGGTCTATGTCGTCGATGCGCAGCAGCCAGCGGCCGCCGTGTGCGCGCGCGTCGAGGTAGCTGGCCAGTGCGGCCAGCAGGGAACCAAAGTGAAGAGGACCGGTTGGTGAGGGCGCGAAGCGGCCCCGGTAAGGAACGGCTTCGTCGATCAGCGGCGTTCCTGTTGCAGTAGAGGGTGGTCGCTACCCGACTTCAGGCCACGTGACGCCGCCGCGACTGCTGTGGTGACGCTCATTCCTTGTAGTGGCGCTCGTTCTTCTCGTGTCGCTCCTGCGCTTCCAGGCACAGGGTGGTTACCGGCCGCGCTTCGAGGCGAGCAAGCCCGATCTCCTCGCCGGTTTCTTCGCAGTAGCCGTATGTCCCCTGCGTGATCCTCTCCAGGGCAGCGTCGATCTTGCGAATCAGCTTGCGCTCCCGGTCGCGGGTGCGCAGTTCGAGGGCGAATTCCTCTTCCTGCGTCGCCCGATCTGCAGGATCCGGGAAATTCGCGGCCTCGTCCTTCATGTGAGAGACGGTGCGATCCACCTCCTCCATGAGCTCCGCGCGCCACTTCTGCAGGATGTTGCGGAAATGCTCCAGCTGGCGTTCGTTCATGTACTTCTCGCCGCGCTTGGGCTTGTAGGGCGTGAAATTCTTGAATTCAGAAGGTGCCTTCTTGGCCTTGGCTGTGCGTGCCACCAGTGCGAGCCTCTCTCAGCTGGATGGATTCTGGACCGAAATTCCTTTCCGGCGCCGCCGGGCAGACCCCGGTCGATCAAATCGAGGACGCGGATTGTACCGGAATTCAAGCGGTGGGGTAATCGGATTTTTTCTCGCACGGCGCCGGTCCCGTGGGATCGCCGCGGGGCCCGTGTATACTGGCTGAAGACCCCGTAAGAGGTGCACAGATGGCCAGACTCGAGGCCGTTCCCGGAACCGGCAAGGCCCGCCGCCGGTCGGGTCAGGCGCAGACGCGGGCACGCCTGCGCGCGGTCGACAGCGACAGCGCGGAGGTCGGGGGCGAAGCCGCGCCAAAGCCGCGCGGCCGCGCCGCGAAGTCGAAACGGCGACGTCCCGACGCGCCGGCGATCATCAATACCCTGAACCGGGAACACCGTTATCTCGCTTCCCTGCTCGACGTACTCGACGAGCAACTGGTGCTGATGCGTCACGAGGACGAAGAGGTCGATTTCGCGCTGCTGCGCGACGTGATGCATTACCTGGTCAACTACCCCGACGAGCGCCACCATCCGCGTGAGGACATCCTGTTCGAGCGGCTGCGGGCCCGTGACCGCGCGATTCGTCCGACGCTCGACGAATTGACCGAAGCGCATGGTGAGATGTGCCGCCACGCCCGCGAGCTGCTCGACGCCTTCGAGGGTCTGGCCGAGGCGGACGGCTCTGTGCCGCAGGCCGACGATGACCTGCAGGGCAGCCTGCGTCGCTACCTCGTCTACTACCGCGAGCACATGGACATCGAGGAAGGCGAAGTCTTCCCGCGCGCGGCGGCACGTTTGAGAGACGAGGACTGGGAGGTCGTCAACCGTGAGTCACGCGACCTCGAGGACCCGCTGTTCGGCGAGCGGGTGCGTCGCGAGTATCAGCGCCTGGCGCGTGAACTGGCCGAGCGCATGGATCGCGCCGCCGAAGAAGCCGTGGTCGCCGAGATGTTCGGCATAGAAGCGCTGGTCGAAGGCGCCGTGATCCTGCTCGAGGGGGCCGGTGACCTGCGACGCATCGTCCGCGAACGCTTCGCTGCGGCGCTGCACGACAATTTCGACGACACCCGCCAGACCCTGACGGCGCCGAGTCCGCTCGGTCTCGTGGGCCTGCCCTTCCGCATCGCCGGCAACAACTGGCGCCATACCAGCGGTGCCCTGCGTGACGGTCGCGAGGTCGTGCAGCGGCGGACCCGCGAGCTCGGTGAGCCGTTCCTCGCGCGCTGGTCGGCCTTCCGCCAGGTCGTCAGGCAGGACTGGGACTAGGGCACGCCGCGATGGTCGTGTCTGCCCGGACCGTCCCGACACCGGCGCAGTTGACCGGGGCCTGCGACGCGCACGTCGTTGCGCTGGACGACGGTACGCGCCTGCAACCCGGCGTGATCGAGCCCTGGGAGGCACTGCGTCGGACGGCGGCGGCCGAGGGGTTCGACCTGCGCATCGCCAGTGGCTGGCGCAGCCGCGACCGGCAGCTCGAGATCTGGAACGCCAAGGCCAGCGGCGAGCGACCGGTCCTCGATGACCGGCAGCGTGCCGTCGCTATCGAACGGCTCGACCACGAGGCGCGCCTGTGGGCCCTGCTGCGCTACTCGGCCCTGCCCGGCGCGTCCCGTCACCACTGGGGCACGGACCTCGACCTGTACGACGCCGCCGCCATGCCGCCGGGTTACCGGCTGCGCCTGACCGCCGATGAGTACCGTGCCGGGGGTGTCTTCGCTCGGCTCGGCGCCTGGCTCGACGAACGCGAAAGCGGCACCGGTCTGCACGGCTTCTTCCGACCTTTCGACGGACGGCAGGGCCATGTTGCCGCGGAGCCCTGGCACCTTTCCTTCGGACCGCTGGCGGCCGCGTGTGAACGGCAATTCGCTGTGCAGCACCTGCGTGCCGCGATCGACGAGGACGGGCCTGCCCTCGCGGCCGAGGTCGAGCGGCACTTCGATCGCATCTGGCGTGACTGCGTGGTCGCGGTCGGCTGGATCGCGCGCTACGGCAACGCCGCCGGAGCGGTGGCCTCGTGAGCGCCGCAGACCCGGTATGGCGCCGCATCTGCACCGAAGCCGGACAGGCCATCGTCGAGGAGCCGATGCTCGCCAGTTCCTACCATGCCGCCGTCCTCGATCACCCCGGCCTGCGCGAGGCTCTCGCCTTCGTGCTGGCAAGCCGGCTCGAGAACCGCGCCGTGTCGTCGCTGCTGATACACCGCCTGGTCACCGCCGCCTGGGACGGTGATCCGCGGATCGGGGCCGCCGTGCGCGCGGACATCCAGGCCTGGTGCGAACGCGATCCGGCCTGCGACCAGTATCTGATGCCGTTGATGTGCTTCAAGGGCTTTCACGCGCTGCAGTGCCACCGCGTCAGCCACTTCCTGTGGCGCGGGGGACGGCGCTGGCTTGCCCTGCTGCTGCATAACCGGGTCGCGAGCGCCTACGACATCGACATCCATCCCGGGGCCCGCATCGGCGAGGGCATCATGCTCGATCACGGCACCGGCCTGGTGATCGGCGAGACCGCCGTGGTCGGCGACTGCGTGTCGATGCTGCACGCCGTGACCCTCGGCGGCAGCGGAACGCAGGGTACGGAACGGCACCCGAAAATCGACAGCGGCGTACTGATCAGCGCCGGCGCCAAGGTGCTCGGGCCGGTACACGTCGGTGAAGGCGCGAGGATCGGTGCCTGCAGCGTGGTGCTGGAAGACGTGCCGCCGCACACGACCGTGGCCGGAGTGCCGGCGCGCGCGGTCGGCAGGCCACGCTCGGCGCGGCCCGCGGTGGAAATGGACCAGAATTTCGCGTACGACAACGACGCCTGAAAGGCCGCGGCTCGAATGACCGTCAAGGTTGCGCTTTCGGGAGTACACTAGGATACGAGTCGTCACCAGCGCTCCGGTATACGGGCGCTGGCCCCGATACCCGCTTACCGATAACAACACAGGGGGCTCCATGAACGATCTGTCCGTCGTGCCGCCACTGCTCGGCGTCGCCGGGCTGGTGTGCGCGTTCATCATCTACACGATGCTGCGCCGATATCCGGCAGGCGACGCGAACGTCACCCGCATCGGCGATGCCATACACCTCGGTGCGATGGTGTTCATGCGCCGGGAGTACAGCACGCTTGCGCTGTTCTCCGGGGTCTTGCTCGTGGTCCTGTTCTTCGCGCTCGGCACCGACACGGCGATAGCCTTCGTGGTTGGCGCCCTGGCTTCCGCAACGGCCGGCTGGCTCGGCATGTTCGCGGCCACCAAGGCCAACGTGCGCACGACCACCGCGGCCCACGACAAAGGGGCCGCCGAGGCCCTGTCCGTGGCCTTCTTCGGCGGTTCGATCATGGGCCTGTGCGTGGCGTCCCTCGGATTGCTCGGTCTCGGCTTTCTGTACCTGCTGTTCGGTGGTGACCCGGAGACCGCGCACCACATCCATGGCTTCGG
Organism: uncultured Enterobacteriaceae bacterium; assembly: GCA_964582825.1. GTDB lineage: Bacteria > Pseudomonadota > Gammaproteobacteria > Pseudomonadales > UBA5518 > CAZOUC01. The sequence goes on from CAZOUC010000077.1 coordinate 5,373, forward strand.
CATGGGCGCCTCGACCGTGGCGCTGTTCTCCCGGGTCGGCGGCGGCATCTACACCAAGAGCGCTGACGTAGGCGCGGACCTCGTCGGCAAGGTAGAGGCGGGTATACCTGAAGACGACCCGCGCAACCCGGGCGTCATTGCCGACAACGTGGGCGACAACGTCGGCGACGTCGCCGGCATGGGATCGGACATTTTCGAGTCCTATTGCGGGTCGATGATCGCCACCATCGCGATCGCCTCGACGCTGGGCATGGTCATGCTCGGACGACTGGTTCCCGAGGCGGGGGAGGAGGCGGCACGCTCGGCGCTGATGTTCCTGCCCCTGGCCCTGGCTTCGACCGGCCTGCTGTGCTCGATTGCCGGGATCGCGATCGTCCGACTGATGTCCTCGCGGGAAGCGGCGGTTGCGCTGCGCAGCGGCACGCTGGCGGCGCCGGCGCTGTTCATCCTGGCGGCCTACTGGGTCATCGGCGGTCTCGGTGTCAGTCCGGCGGTGTGGTGGTCGGTGCTCTGCGGAGCGATCGGCGGCATCGTGATCGGCCTGGTCACCGAGTACTACACGTCGTCGCGACCGGTCGTGAACATCGCCGAGGCCGGCCAGACGGGGCCCGCCACGGTGATGATCGCCGGGCTCGCCGTCGGCATGCAGTCCGTGGTCATTCCCCTGCTGACGATCTGCGTGATCATCTACGTATCGACCGCTTTGGCCGGCCTGTACGGCGTCGGTATCGCGGCGGTCGGCATGCTGTCGACGGTCGGCATCACGATGGCCATCGACGCGTACGGACCGGTCGCCGACAACGCAGGTGGCATCGCCGAAATGGCCGGCCTCGGCGAGGACACGCGCAAGATCACCGATTCGCTCGACGAACTGGGCAATACCACCGCGGCGATCGGCAAGGGCTTCGCGATCGGCGCCGCGGCGCTGGCGGCGCTGGCGATCATCGCCGCCTACGTCGAGATCATGGGACACCACTACGCGGACTTCGCGCTCAGCCTTGATAATCCCAAGGTGCTGATCGGTCTGTTTGCCGGCGGTCTGATACCGTTCCTGATCGCGTCGATCACGATGACCGCCGTCGGTGACGCGGCGATGGACATGATCGTCGAGATCCGGCGCCAGTTCCGGGAGATTCCGGGCCTGCTGGAAGGCAAGGCGGAACCGGACACGGCCAAGTGCGTCGACATCGCCACCAGCGCGGCTCTCAGGCGCATGCTGTTGCCCGGCGCCATCGCGGTGGCCGCGCCACCGGTAATCGGTTTCGGCCTCGGGCCTGAGGCGCTGGGTGGAGCACTCGGTGGCGGGCTGCTAGGCTGTGTGTTGTTGGCGCTGATGATGGCGAACGCTGGGGGTGCCTGGGACAATGCCAAGAAATACGTCGAAAAGGGCAATCTGGGCGGCAAGGGCTCAGCGGTACATGCCGCCACAGTCGTCGGGGATACCGTTGGCGATCCGTTCAAGGATACGTCCGGTCCGTCCATGAATATCCTGATCAACGTAATGGCGATCGTGAGCCTGGTGATCGCGCCGCTGCTGTGAAGCGCGGCGTTCTGCCGGCGCGAGGCGCCGGCGGCGCGGCGGACCGAGACAAGATGCCCGACCAACGCAACGCTCCAAGAACCCCATTCCGCTCTCGGGTCCGCATCACCGGCAGCGAGTTCGAACCCTTCGACGCCACGACGCGCGACATCAGCGATACGGGCATCTACATCTTCGCGGAACCGGGCGTGCTGTCGGTGGGCAGCATGGTGGCGGTGCAGATCCAGGACACGCCGATGGAGGCGCCGGTCGTCGACATGCTGGTCGTACGCCGCGACAAGGAAGGCTACGGCCTGCAGTTCACGCGGGACTGAGGGCCCGCGCTACGCTCAGACCTTGAAGCGTTTCTTCAGTTTGCGCGGCGCCAGTTCGCGCTTGAGCGTGACGTACTGCGGCACGCCGTTTCGGTACGGCGGGTAGTCCTCGCCCTGGATCAGCGGGCGCAGGTAGTCGAGGCAGGCCTCGGTGACGTCGAAGCCGCTGCGCGCGATGTAGCTGCGCGGCATTTTCTTCTCGACGTTGGCCACCTTGTCGAGCGGCGCCTCGCCGATCGACCAGCGATACCGCTTGCCGTTGCCGCGTTCGATCGTGACCATCACCGCGTTCCTGCCTTCGACGGCGTACTCGACGGCAGCCCTGCCGACGGCGTAGGCCTGCTCGACGTCGGTCGCCGATGCCACGTGGCGTGCCGCACGCTGCAGGTAGTCGGCCACGGCCCAGTGGTACTTGAGTCCGAGCTCGTCCTTGACCATGCCGGCGAGCGTCGGCGCCACGCCGCCAAGCTGCGTGTGGCCGAAGGCATCCTTGGTGCCGGCATCAGCGAGAAAGCGGCCGTCGGCGTACTGCGTTCCTTCGGAAGCGACGACCACGCAGTAGCCTTCGCGCTTGACCGTGCTGGCGACTTTCTTGAGAAAGCGGTCGCGCTCGAAGGGTACTTCCGGCATCAGGATCATGTGCGGCGCTGCGCCGGGCCGCTGGCGCGCGAGCGCGGCAGAGGCCGCGATCCAGCCCGCATGCCGGCCCATCACCTCGAGAATGAACACCTTGGTCGAGGTCTCGCACATCGACTCGACGTCGAAAGCCGCTTCCTGGGTCGACACCGCGACGTACTTCGCGACCGAGCCGAAGCCGGGGCAGGTGTCGGTGAACGGCAGGTCGTTGTCGACGGTTTTCGGTACGTGGATGGCCTGAATCGGAAAGCCGAGCTGCGCCGAGAGTTGCGATACCTTCAGGCAGGTGTCGGCCGAGTCGCCACCGCCGTTGTAGAAGAAGTAGCCGATGTCGTGCGCCCGGAACACCTCGATCAGGCGTTCGTACTCGGCGCGGTTCTGCTCGAGGCCCTTGAGCTTGTAGCGGCAGGAGCCGAAGGCGCCGGACGGCGTGTGACGCAGGGCACGGATCGCGGCGGTACTCTCCTTGCTGGTGTCGATCAGCTCTTCGCGCAGCGCGCCGATGATGCCGTTGCGCCCGGCGAACACTTTGCCAATGTGCTTGCGGTGCTCTCGTGCCGCTTCGATCACGCCACAGGCGCTGGCGTTGATGACGGCGGTGACACCACCGGATTGAGCGTAAAAGGCGTTCTTGCGCGGCATGGCAGGCTCCCCGGGCGCGTGCGAGACCTGCCGCGAGTGTACTGCATGGTCGCGGCGTGCAGGCTAGACTGAAATCAAAAATAGCGTCGAGCAGTGGAATTCATCAGCGGATGCAGCGCCTTTATTTCGCCGGAATCTGCGGCACCTTCATGGGCAGTCTTGCCCTGATCGCACGCGAACTCGGGTACGAGGTTGCCGGTTGCGACGCCGGGGTCTACCCGCCGATGAGCGAGCAGCTGGCAGAGCAGGGGATCGCGATCGATCCCGGTTACGACCCCGCGCACCTGGACCCGGCGCCCGACCTGGTGATCGTCGGCAATGCCCTGTCGCGCGGCAACCCGCTGGTCGAGGCGGTGCTCGAGCGCGGCCTCG
>CAZOUC010000078.1:0-2465 GCA_964582825.1 uncultured Enterobacteriaceae bacterium
CCTCGGGTTCCATCGACAGGAACAGGTGGCTGCCGAAGGCGGACACGTAACGCCAGGGGCTCTCGCCGCCACAGAACGCCGCCCGCGTGATGGGCAGGTCGTGCGCCTGGATGGAATTGAACACGCGCAGACCCGTGTCGGCGCTGTTGCGCGACAGCAGGATCACCTCGACCCTCTCGGTGCCGAGCCGGGCGTTGAGTCGCAACAGCTTGGCCACCAGCGGAAACGCGTCACCCGGCTCGAGCGGTTCGTCCTCGTGCTCGATCTGGTAGCGCTGGTAGGCGTCGAGCCCTTCCTCCTCGTAGACGCGGTGGCTGTCGTCGAGGTTGAACAGGGCACGCGAGGAGATCGCGATGACGAGCTTGTTGGCGCTGCTGTCGGCCATCCGGCACACTAGTCCTGTCGAAGTGGGACGATTGTAGCAATGCGCGAAGATTCCGGACTACGCGCCGCCATCGCCTGGCTCGAGGAACAGGGAGCAGCGGTCGAGCGGCAAACGCCCATGGGAGGCGGCTGTATTGCCGAAGCCTGGCGCCTCGACTGCAGCGACGGGCAGCAGTTTTTCGTCAAGAGCCAGCACGACGCGGCAGCGGACCAGTTCGCGGCCGAGGCCGCCGGCCTGGTCGAACTCGCCCGGGGCGGCCTGCGGGTACCCCGGGTAATCGCTCACGGCCCGGCCTACCTGCTGCTCGACTGGATCGACGTCGGTCGGCCCGCTCCCGGGGCGTGGCAGGCCCTCGGGCGCGAACTCGCCCAACTGCACGGCCGCCGGGCCCCTCACTTCGGCTTCCTGATGGACAGCTTCTGCGGCGCCACGCGCCAGCCGAACCCGCGCGAGGACGACGGCTTCCACTTCTTCGCCGAACACCGCCTGCGCTTCCAGATCCGGCTCGCCGTCGATGCCGGGCGCCTCGACGCGTCCGAGGCCGCGCGCGTCGATACCCTGTGCCGGCAACTGCCCGACCGGATACCGTCGCAGGACCCCGCCCTGCTGCACGGCGACCTGTGGTCCGGAAACGTGCTGTTCGCGGCCGGCGACGGCCCCGTGCTGGTCGACCCGGCCTGCTACTGGGGCTGGCCTGAGGCGGACATCGCCATGAGCCGCCTGTTCGGCGGTTTCGATGAGGACTTCTACGGCGCCTGGGCGGAGACGTATGGACCCGAGCCGGGCTGGGAACGACGCCTGGACGTGTACAACCTGTACCACCTGCTCAACCACCTGAACCTGTTCGGCGGCCACTACCGGCAGTCGGTGCGCCACGCGCTCGAGCGGCTCGGCGTGTAGCGGCCCGCTCAGCGCCCCGCCTGCTCGAAATACTCCCGGGTCAGCCGGAACACGACCGGACTGAGCAGCAGCAGCGCGATGAGGTTGGGCAGGGCCATCAGCGCGTTCAGGGTGTCAGAGACCAGCCAGACGATGCCGAGATCCGAGGTCGCACCGATCGGAATCGCGAGCACCCACAGCACGCGGAACGGCACGATCGCCCGGATGCCCAGCCAGTACTCGGTGGCGCGCTCGCCGTAGTAGGCCCAGCCGAGCATGGTCGTGAACGCGAATACCGGCAGCGCCAGGCTGATGACGTAGGAGCCGAAGCCGGGCAGCGCGCTTTCGAAGGCCATCGTGGTCAACGCGGCTCCGGTCTCGCCGGAGGTCCACACCCCGGTGACGACGATCGCCAGGCCCGTGACGCTGCACACGACCAGGGTATCGATAAAGGTTCCGAGCATCGCGATCAGACCCTGGCGAACCGGGGAATTGGTGCGCGCCGCGGCGTGTGCGATCGGCGCACTGCCCAGGCCCGCCTCGTTCGAGAAGATGCCGCGGGCGACACCCCAGCGGATCGCCGCCCAGACCGCCGCGCCGGCAAAACCGCCCTGCGCGGCGACCGGTGAGAACGCGCTCTCCACCACGGTCGCGAATGCGGCCGGCACCTCGCTGGCGTGGGCTCCGAGAACGGTCATCCCGGCCAGGAAATAGGCGATGCCCATGAACGGCACCAGGGCGCTGGCGACGGCGGCGATGCGCCGGATGCCACCCAGGATCACCGCCCCGACGAGCACCATCATCGCGATGCCGCTGGTCAGGGCCGGCACGCCGAAGGTCGTCGTCAGCGAATGCGCGACCGAGTTGGCCTGCACCGTATTGGCCAGACCGAAGCCGGCCAGCGACGCAAAGAACGCAAAGGCGAAGGCCAGCCACTTGTATTTCGGACCGAGTCCGTTGCGGATGTAGTACATCGGCCCGCCGGTGTAGTTGCCGAGCTCGTCGACCTCCCGGTACTGCACCGCCAGCACCGCCTCGGCGAACTTGGTCGCCATCCCGACCAGCGCGGTGCACCACATCCAGAACAGCGCGCCGGGTCCACCGAGAAACACCGCGGTGGCCACACCGGCGATGTTGCCGGTGCCGATGGTCGCCGAGAGGGAGGTCATCAAGGCGCTGAACGGGGCGATCTCGCCGGCAC
>CAZOUC010000078.1:2475-3095 GCA_964582825.1 uncultured Enterobacteriaceae bacterium
CCGGCACCCTCGCTGCGCTGGAACAGCAGCCGGAACCCGGTGCCGATGCGCCGGATCGGCAGCAGCCGCAGTCCCGCATTCAGGAACAGGCCGGTGCCGAGGATCGCCACGATCATCGGCACGCCCCAGACGATGCCGTTGATGGCGACGACGAGTTCTTCGAATCCCATTCCCCCTCCTGGCGGTGGTTTTACGCGTGCAGGCTTTCCGCCCGCTGGGCGAACAGGCCGAACAGGCCGCCCGTGTGCACGAACACGACGTCGTCCCCCGCCGCGCCAAAGCGGCCCGCGCGCACTTCTTCGCACAGACCATGAAAGGCCTTGCCGGTGTACACCGGATCGAGGATCAGGCCTTCGAGGCGCGCCAGGTGACGTATCAGCGCGAATACTTCCGGCGTGGCGCGGGCGTAGCCGGGGCCGATGTAGTCGTCGAGGACGTGCACCGGCAGCGCCTCGACGTCGACGGGCAGCTCGTACTCGCGGCTGCAATCGCCGAGGTCCTGCCGGACCTTGGCGCGGAACCAGTCCGCATCGGCACAGACCGCCATGCCCCAGACCTCGGTGTCGAGCCCGTGGATGGCAGCGCCGGCCGTCAAGCCGGCCTGTGTGCCGCCGGACCCG
>CAZOUC010000078.1:3105-8859 GCA_964582825.1 uncultured Enterobacteriaceae bacterium
AATGCCGCGGCGGGCAAAGTCCTCGCGCAGCTCCTCGCAGGCGGCGAGGTAACCCCACACCCCGGTGGCGTCGCTGGCGCCGACCGGGATCAGCAGCGGCCGGTGCCCGGCGGCACGCTCCTGCTCACAGATCTCCTCCATGCACTCGATCTCGCGGCCGGCCACCTGTTCGTTCGGCCGGCAGTCGATGTGCGCGCCGCACAGGGTATCGAGGTAGAGGTTGCCGTCGGGCGGCGCGTCCTGCGGCAGACCACGCAACAGCAGGCGCACGCGCAGGCCGAGACGCGCGCCGAGCACGGCAGTGGCGCGGCAGTGGTTGGACTGCAGGCCCCCGCAGGTGACCAGGGTGTCGCAGCCGAGTTCGAGCGCCCTGGCGAGGGTGAACTCGAGCTTGCGAATCTTGTTGCCGCTGGCGGGACAGTGGCTGAGGTCGTCGCGCTTGACCCAGATCCGTGGACCGCCCAGCTCGGCGCTGAACCGGTCGAGGGGCTCGAGCGGCGTCGGCAGCGTCGCCAGGCGAAGCCGCGGCGGGTAATGCACCGCTGCCCTACTCGCCCCCGCCACCGACGGACTTCAGGGTGCCCTTGGGCAGCACGGCCTGTACGGCCATCTTCTGGAACTTCAGCTCGACCTCTTCGGCCACCTTGATGACCGCGTAGTCGTCTTCCACGTGGGTGATGCGTCCGAGGATGCCGGCCGAGGTGACCACCTCGTCACCCTTGGCGAGCTTGCCGACCATTTCGACGTGTTCCTTCTGGCGCTTGCGCTGCGGACGAATCAGCAGGAAGTAGAAGATCAGGAACAGGCCGATCAGGAAGATGAAGGAAGTCAGGTCGCCACCCTGCGGCGGCGCGGCGTCCTGGGCATAGGCGGAAGGGATCAACAGATTCATGGCGTCTCGCTGGTCAGTTCACGGTCGGCGCCGGTGCTCCGGCAGAGCGAATGGCGCAAGGCGCGCCACTCTAGCGACAATGGCAGGGCGCGACAACCCGCGCGCGGCCCTCAGTCATCATAGTCGAACACGACCGGCGCGTGGTCGGAGAAGTTCTCCGCCGTGTAGATCGACACGTCACGGATCCGCCGCGCCAGGCCGGGCGTCGTGACCTGGTAGTCGAGCCGCCAGCCGACGTTCTTCTCGCGCGCCCTGCCGCGCTGCGACCACCAGGTGTACTGCTCGGGCTCGGAGTTGACGCGGCGGAACACGTCGACCCAGCCGCGCTGGTAGACGCGGTCGAGCCAGGCGCGTTCCTCGGGCAGGAAGCCCGAGTTCTTCTGGTTGGCTTTCCAGTTCTTCAGGTCGATCGGCTGGTGGCAGATGTTCCAGTCGGCGCAGATCAGCCACTGGCGCCGCTTGCGCTTCATCGCGTCGAGTTCCGGGAGCAGCGCGTCCATCAGGCGCAGCTTGCGTGCCAGGGCCTCCTCGCTCGAGGTACCCGAGGGCATGTAGAAGGACACGATGCTCAAGCCGGCAAAATCGAGCTGCAGCCAGCGCCCCTCGCTGTCCATCGGGTCCCAGCCCAGGCCGCGCTGCACGCGGCGGGGCTCGACGCGGCTGAACACCGCGGTACCGGAATAGCCCTTCTTCTGCGCGTCGAAGTAGTAATGGTGAAAACCCGCGGGATAGAAGTGCTCCGCCTCGAGCTGGTGCTCCTGCGCCTTGGTCTCCTGGATGCAGACGAAATCCGCGTCCTGCGTCGCCAGCCAGTCGAAAAAGCCCTTGCGCGCCGCCGCCCGGATGCCGTTGGCGTTGAAGGTGATGACCCGCATCGGGCCTCAGCCGCCGGGCGGCTTGCCGCCCTGCAGCAGGCCCTTGAGCTTGTCGAGCTGGTCCTTGCCCTTGCCGTCCAGCATCTTGTCGAGCTGTTCGGTGACCTTGCCGCGCAGGCCCTCCTCCAGCGCTTCCTCGAGCGACGAGCGGATGATCGGCTGCAGCATGCGGCTGACCGCCTCGGCAATGCTGACGCCGCTGGTCGCGTCACCGATGTCGGTCAGGCGGATGTCGGGAATCCGCACCTCCTGGTCGTCGACCATGTCGCTGCGGACCGCGACTTCCGCGTCCAGGAAATTGAACTGCTCGATCGCGATCTTGCGCGCCGCCGCGGTCGGCTCGTCCTGCGGCTCGGAACCGCGCGGCAGCTGGCTCTCGAGGTGGCGCCGCAGCGCGTCCAGGTTGTTGCGGCCATCGCGCATCTGCTCGATCTGCAGGCGCGCACCACGGACGGTGACATCCCGCAGCACGATCACCGGCCGCGTCAGCGATTCCAGCACGATGGCGACCCGCGCCTCGTCGAGCTGCAGCGCGTTGCCGGTCGCGAAGCCCTGCGGATTGGCGACCTCCAGGCCGCGGATCTCGCCGCTGCCGTCGAAGATCGACAGATTGACGCCGGCGACCTGCACCGGCGCACCGAGCACCCGGCTGCCCTGGTCCTCGATGGCGGTTTCGACCAGTCCGTTCAGATTGCGCGCGAACAGCCACACCGCGATGATCACGCCGACGAGGACGACCGCGAAGATGCTGAGGATGACCTTACCGAATTTTCCCACGTGCTGTTGCTCCGTCAGTGAGTCCAGTTGAGTACCACCTTGCCCGTCTGTCCGGATGCAAAGGTGTCGAAAGCCTGCTGGAAGTCGGCCAGCTCGAAGCGGTGCGTGATGATCCGCTGCAGCGGCAGGCCGGACTGTACCAGGCTCGCCATCCGGTACCAGGTCTCGAACATCTCGCGACCGTAGACGCCCTTGATGACGAGCCCCTTGAAAATGATCTTGTTCCAGTCGACGGCCATGTCCTCCGGCGGGATGCCCAGCAGGGCCACGCGGCCGCCGTGGTTCATCCGCTCGAGCAACTCCCGGAAGGCGCTCGGCACCCCGGACATCTCCATGCCGACGTCGAAGCCCTCGGTCATGCCGAGTTCGTCCATCACCGCCGCGAGATCCTGCTGCGCGACGTTGACGGTGCGCGTCGCGCCCATCCGCCCGGCCAGTTCCAGGCGGTAGTCGTTGACGTCGGTGATCACCACGTGGCGGGCACCGGCGTGGCGCGCCACCGCGGCCGCCATGATGCCGATCGGACCGGCACCGGTGATCAGCACGTCCTCACCGACCAGGTCGAACGACAGTGCGGTGTGCACGGCATTGCCGAACGGGTCGAATACCGCGGCCAGCTCGTCCGAGACCGAGTCCGGCAGCTTGAAGGCGTTGAAGGCCGGGATCACCAGGTAATCGGCGAACGCGCCAGCGCGGTTGACACCGACACCGACACAGTTGCGGCACAGGTGGCGACGGCCGGCGCGGCAGTTGCGGCAGTGGCCGCAGGTGACGTGACCCTCGCCGGTGACGCGGTCGCCGACCTCGAATCCGGTAACCTCCTGGCCGACTTCGACGACCTCGCCCACGTACTCGTGTCCCACCACCATCGGCGTGCGGATCGTGTTCTGCGCCCACTTGTCCCACTTGTAGATGTGCAGGTCGGTCCCGCAGATGGCGGCCTTGCGGATCCTGATCTTCAGGTCGTTGTGACCGGTCTCGGGCTCTGCCACGTCCTCCATCCAGATGCCCGGTTCTGCTGCGGCCTTGACCAGCGCCTTCATCGAATCACCTCCAGTTCCCGGCCAATGCGAACGAACGCGTCCACGGCACAGTCGAGCTGAGCGCGGCTCAGCGCCGCGGACATTTGCGTACGGATCCGCGCCTGGCCGCGCGGCACCACCGGGAAGGAGAAACCCACCACATAGATGCCTTCGGCCAGCAGGCGCCCGGCCATTTCCGCCGCGAGCCGCGCGTCGCCGATCATCACCGGGATGATCGGGTGGCCATCGCCGGCCAGCTCGAAGCCGGCCTCGCCGAGGGCGGCGCGGAAGTACCGGCTGTTGGCCGTCAGCCGTTCGCGCAGCTCGTGGCTTTCCTCGAGCATGTCGAGCACCTCGAGCGAGGCGGCGACGATCGGCGGCGCCAGCGAGTTGCTGAACAGGTACGGCCGGGAACGCTGGCGCAGCATCGCCACGATCGGTCCGCTGGCCGCGACGTAGCCGCCGGAGGCACCGCCGAGCGCCTTGCCCAGGGTACCGGTGATGATGTCGATGCGGCCCAGCAGGCCGTGGTGCTCGTGCGTGCCACGCCCGCCTTCGCCCAGCACGCCGACCGCGTGCGAGTCGTCGACCATGACCTGCGCGTCGTAGCGCTCGGCCAGCGCGAGCACCTCGGGCAGGCGGGCGATCGTGCCGTCCATCGAGAACACGCCGTCGGTGGCGACCATCACGAAGCGCGCCCCCCCGTCCCGCGCCGCCTTCAGCTGCTGCTCCAGGTCCGCCATGTCGTTGTTGGCGTAGCGGAACCGGCGCGCCTTCGACAGACGGATGCCGTCGATGATGCTGGCGTGGTTCAGCGCGTCGGACACGACCGCGTCTTCGGCAGTCAACAGGGTCTCGAACAGCCCGCCATTGGCGTCGAAACAGGACGAGTAGAGAATGCTGTCCTGCTGGCCGAGGAAGCCCGCGATTCGCCGCTCGAGCTCCTGGTGCGCGTCCTGCGTACCGCAGATGAAGCGCACCGAGGCGACACCGAAGCCGCGCTCGTCGAGGCCACGCCGGGCGGCATCGATCAGCCGCGGGTGGTCGGCCAGGCCCAGGTAGTTGTTGGCACAGAGGTTGATGACGTCGCCGCTGGCGACGTGCACCTCGGCGCCCTGCGGCGACAGGATCGGCCGTTCGTGCTTGGTCAGGCCGTCGGCCTCGATCTGCGCGAGCTGTTCGCGCAGGTGGGCGTCAAAGGCAGCCGTCATGTCAGGATTCCTCCTCTGCGGGTGATGGCATGGCCGCGAACTCCCGGCGCAGGCGCGCGGCAAGTCGGTCCGGCTGCTCCATCGGAAAGAAATGGGTCGCCTCGCGCCAGCATTCCTCGTCGGCGTCGACGAAGTGTCGCACCAGCTGCGGGTCCGTGGGGCTGTCGGCGAAGTCGAACGGCGCGGCCGGGTCCGCCTGGCGGGCGCGGATCAGCGTCACCGGCACGTCGACCGCGGCGGCACGCGCGTAGATGCCGGTCATGTTCTGGCCCCGGTATACCGCGCCCTCGACCGGCCCCGGGCAGCGCAGCTGCCAGTCGCCCTGCTGCGGATCCGCGCGCAGCGCGTGGGCGCAGTAGTCATCGAACACCTCAGCATCCCAGGCCGCGTACGGTGGCCGCTCTCGATACGCCGCCGCGAAGGCCTCGACCGACGGCCAGTGGCTGCGGCGTCGGGAGACCCGCTCGACGACTTCCTCGAAGCTGTTCCAGCTGTGCGCCAGGTCCTGCGGCTGGCAGATGACCGGGTCGAGCAACACGAGCCGGCCGAACAGGCCGCGCCGACCCGCCGCCGCCCAGGTCAGCAGGAAGCCGCCGATCGAGTGTCCGACACCGAGCGCGCCGCACAGCGGCAGTCCGGCCAGAAGCTCGGTCAGCTCGTCGCCGACGTCCTGCCAGTCGTACGGCGGCGGCCAGCTGCCGCTGCGGCCGTGACCGGGCAGGTCGACGGCGAAGCAGGCACGGCCGCCCAGTCCGCGCACCACCCGGTCCCAGCAGCGTCCGTGGAAACCCGTCGCGTGCACCAGCACGCAGGCCGGCTCGCGCCCGGCCCAGTGATGCACGGCCCATTCGTGAGCCAGCCGGAACCGGCGGGTGACGGGTGCGGCGTTCACAGGCGCCCCGCTGCGGCATGTCGTCCGCGCATTCAGACCGCCCGGAATGCCGCGCTCTGCGGGAACCAGCGCTGCAGGGTGCGCC
>CAZOUC010000079.1:0-8791 GCA_964582825.1 uncultured Enterobacteriaceae bacterium
AGCGGCTGTTGCCGTCCGTGATGATGGCGATGTGCCGCGGCACCCGCACCGGCACGGTACTCAGGACCGGGTCGTGCTGCTCCGACTGCTTCGAGACCGGCTCCCCGTTCATCGGGTCAGATTTCCAGCAGGTCCTTTTCCTTGGCCGCCAGCTGTTCGTCGATGGCGGCGATTGCCTCGTCGGTGATCTTCTGGATCTCGCCCTCGGCGCGGTGCTCGTCGTCCTCCGACAGCTCCTTGTCCTTGAGCAGCTGCTTGACGTGGGCCATCGCGTCGCGCCTGATGTTGCGGACCGATACGCGGGCCTGCTCCGCCTCGTGGCGTGCCTGGCGGATGAAGTCCTTGCGGGTTTCCTCGGTCAGCGGCGGCATCGAGATGCGAATGACCTGGCCGGCCGTGCTGGGGTTGAGGCCGAGATCGGACTTCATGATCGCCTTCTCGATCTCGGGCACGAGGCTCTTTTCCCAGGGCGTGATCGCCAGGGTACGTGCGTCCGACACAATGATACTCGCCGCCTGGCTGAGCGGCACCTCGTTGCCGTAGTACTCGACCTTGACGGCGTCGAGCAGACTCGGGTGCGCCCGTCCGGTACGGATCTTGTTGAAGGTCGAGCCCAGCACCTCGGCGGTCTTGTGCATCCGCTCGCGGGCGTCGTCCTTGATCTCTTCAATCATTCTGTGCCTCCTCGACCAGCTCCTCGCCGATCAGTGTGCCTTCGTCGCCTCCCATGACGATATTGAGCAGCGCGCCGGACTTCTCCATCGCGAACACGCGCACCGGCATGTCGTGGTCCCGGCACAGGCAGATCGCCGTCAGGTCCATGACCTCCAGCTTGCGCTCCAGCACTTCATCATAGGACAGACGGTCGAACTTGGTCGCGTTCGGGTCGGTCATCGGGTCGCGGTCGTAGACGCCATCCACCTTGGTCGCCTTCAGCACCACGTCGGCCTCGATCTCGATGCCGCGCAGGCAGGCCGAGGAATCGGTGGTGAAGAAGGGGTTGCCGGTACCCGCCGCGAAGATCACGACGTCGCCACTGTTGAGGAAGCGCATCGCCTTGCGCCGGTCGTAGTGGTCGACGATGCCGCTCATCGGGATCGCCGACATCACGCTGGAGGCGATGTTGGACCGCTCGAGGGCGTCGCGCATCGCCAGGCCGTTCATGACGGTAGCCAGCATCCCCATGTGGTCGCCGGTGACCCGGTCCATGCCCGCCGCGTGCAGCACGGCACCGCGGAACAGGTTGCCGCCGCCGATCACCAGGCCGACCTGCACGCCGATGCCGACAAGCTGGCCGATCTCGAGTGCCATGCGATCCAGGATTCGTGGATCGATGCCGAAGCCCTCATTGCCCATCAGGGCCTCGCCGCTCAGTTTGAGCAGGATGCGCTTGTACTTCTTGTCCTTGGGCTTCGGCACGCTCGCCTCCTCAGCCGTTCAGCTGCGCTGCCACCTCGGCGGCGAAGTCGGTCGCTTCCTTCTCGATGCCCTCGCCGACCTCGACCCGCGTGAAAGCGAGCAACTCGGCACCGGCGTCCTTGACCAGCTTGCCGACCTTGACGTCCGGGTCCTTGACGAAGGCCTGCTCGGTCAGGCTGTTCTCGGCCAGGAACTTGCGAATCCGGCCCTCGACCATCTTCGCCACGATCTCCGCCGGCTTGCCGCTGTCGGCCGCCTGCGCCGTGTAGATCTCCCGCTCCTTGTCGACGGTGTCGGCGGGCACCTGCTCCGGCGACAGGAACGGCGGGTTCATCGCCGCCACGTGCATCGCCACGTCGCGGGCCAGGTCCACGGAGCCGCCCTTGAGGGCCACCAGCGCGGCGATCTTGTTGTTGCCGTGCACGTAGCTGGCGACGACGCCGTCGCTGGCGTCGAGCGCGGCGATGCGGCGCACACCGATGTTCTCGCCGATCTTCTGCACCAGCGCTTCGCGCTCGCTCTCCAGGCCGTCGGCCATCACGGCGGACAGATCGCTGCTGCGTGCTGCCAGGGCGGCGTCGGCCACCTTGTTGGCAAACCCGAGGAAATTGTCGTCGCGGGCCACGAAGTCCGTCTCGCTGTTGATTTCGACCACGATGGCATAGTCGTCACCGCCACTGCTGCGGGCGACCACGACGCCGTCAGCGGCGGTCCGTCCGGCTTTCTTGGCGGCCTTCATGCCGCTCGACTTGCGCAGTTCCTCGATCGCCGCCTCGATGTCGCCGTCGGCGGCGACCAGGGCCTTCTTGCATTCCATCATGCCGAGACCGGTACGCTCGCGCAGTTCCTTGACCAGTGACGCGCTGATTGCGGCCATCTGCATTACCTCCGATTCATCCTGAGCCCATGTACAAGAAAGCCCGGCTTCCGGCCTCGCGGCAGCCCGGGCTCTCGGGGCGGGCGGCGCCGGCCGCCCGCGAACTTATTCCGCGTCTTTCGCCTCGTCCCCGGCGACCTCGACGAACTCGTTCTTGGCCGCCAGCACTTCGTCGTCGGCACGGCCGGCGACGCAGGCATCGGCGACGGCACTGACAAACAGGCGGATCGAACGGATCGAGTCGTCATTGCCCGGAATCACGTACTGCACGCCGTCCGGGTCGCTGTTGGTGTCGCAGACACCGATCACCGGGATGCCGAGCTTGTTGGCCTCGGCGACGGCGATGCGTTCGTGGTCCACGTCGACCACGAACAGGGCGTCGGGCAGACCGGCCATGTCCTTGATGCCGCCGATGGATCGCTCGAGCTTTTCCATCTGCCGGGTGCGCATCAGCGCCTCTTTCTTGGTCAGGCGGGCGAATGTGCCGTCCGTCTGCTGCTGCTCCAGCTCACGGTACCGCTTGATCGACGCGCGGATCGTCTTGTAATTGGTCAGCATGCCACCGAGCCAGCGGTGGCTCACGTAGGGCATGCCAGCGCGGCTCGCCTCTTCCTGGATGATCTTGCCGGCGGCGCGCTTGGTGCCGACGAACAGGACCTTGTTCTTGGCGGTGGCCAGCTGGCGCACGAACGACAGGGCGTCGTTGAATGCCGGGACGCTGTGCTCCAGATTGATGATGTGTATGTTGTTGCGGGCGCCGAAAATGAAAGGTTTCATTTTCGGGTTCCAGTAGCGGGTCTGGTGGCCGAAGTGCACACCAGCCTGCAACATGTCGCGCATGCTCACGCTCATATCGATACCTTTTCCGTTTGGGTTGAGCCTCCACGCACCCGGTCCCGCCAACCCCGTGGGGCACCCGGCGATCCGTTGCGATGCGTGTGTGTCGTTGCGTATAAAACCGGCCGCGATGGTGTGCATCGCGTTCCGAGCGGCGCGTTTATACCACAGCGCGGGCCTCGAGCAGAAGGCGGCGCGATCCGACGAATTACCATTTTTGCCCGCCGCCGACGCGCAAGCCCTTGTTTTGCGTGGCGTTTGCCCACGGGTCGCGGCCGGCGAAGCTTGGCCGGGCACGGTGTTTGTGCCAAAATGAAAAGTTCTTTCAAGCGGTATCAGCCAGACGCGGAAACATGGCCGTGACCATCAAGAGCAGTGAAGAAATCGACCGGATGCGCGTGGCCGGTCGTCTCGCCGCCGAGGTGCTCGAGATGATCGAACCCTACGTCGTGCCCGGCGTGACGACCGGAGAACTCGACCGCATCTGTCACCGCTACATCGTCGAACAGCAGAACGCCATTCCCGCACCCCTGAATTACAAGGGCTTTCCCCGCTCGATCTGCACCTCGCCCAACCAGGTCGTGTGCCACGGCATTCCGTCGGACAGCAAGAAACTGAAGAACGGCGACATCGTCAATATCGACATCACCGTCATCAAGGACGGCTACCACGGCGACACCAGCAAGATGTTTTTCGTCGGCGACGTGCCCGAGCACGCCCGACGCCTGGTACGGGTGACGCAGGAGTGCCTGTACCGGGCCATCGACATCGTGCGACCGGGCATCCACCTCGGCGACATCGGCCACGTGATCCAGAGCCACGCCGAGGCCAATTACTTCTCGGTCGTGCGTGAGTACTGCGGCCACGGTATCGGGCGCGTGTTCCACGAAGACCCACAGGTGCTGCACTACGGCAAGCCGGGCACCGGCCTGGAAATCCGCGAGGGCATGACCTTTACGATCGAGCCGATGATCAATGCCGGAAAGCGTCACACCAAGCTGTCGCGCAAGGACGGCTGGACGGTCGAGACGAAAGACGGCCGCCTGTCGGCGCAGTGGGAGCACACGCTGCTGGTGACGCGCAATGGTGTTGACGTCCTGACCGCACGCCGGGACGAAAGCTACTACCAGCAGGCCGCCTGAGCCCTTGGCCCAGCCCGCGCACTCCCCGGCGCAAGTGCTGCCACTCGACGCGCAGGGCCTCCAGCTGGCCATCGAGCGGGACGGCGAGATCGCCGCCAGCAAAGCCTACCTCGAGCAGCTGCGTGCCGCGCTCGACCGCCGCTACCTCGATGGCGACCGGGTTCGCGACCTCATCAACGACCGCGCACGCGGCGTGGACCTGCTCCTGCAGACGCTGTGGCGGCAGCGCGAGCTCGACGGGGAGGCGGGCCTGTGCCTGGTCGCCGTCGGCGGCTACGGGCGTCGCGAGCTGCATCCCTGCTCCGACGTCGACCTGCTGCTGCTCACCGAGCAGGAAGCGCATCTCGAAGCCGCCTCGGCAAGAATCCAGGGCTTCCTGACCCTGCTCTGGGACACCGGTCTCGAAGTCGGCCACAGCGTCCGCCACCTCGAACAGTGCGCGCAGGCAGCCGATGAGGACCTGACCATCGTCACCAACCTGCTCGAGAGCCGGCCCATAGCCGGCGACCGGTCGCTGCACCGGCGCCTGAAGAGGACCATCGATACCGCGCACATGTGGGACAGCGGCACCTTCTACCGCGCCAAGCGTGAGGAGCAGCTCGACCGTCATCGCCGGTTCACGCAGAGCGAGTACCTGCTCGAACCGAATCTCAAGAACAGCCCGGGCGGTCTGCGCGACATCCAGATGATCGGCTGGGTGGCGAAGCGCCATTTTTCCACGAGGACGATTCGCGAACTGGTCGAGCAGGGATTCGTCACGCGCCAGGAATACGACGCGCTCGTCGAGGGCCAGGAATTCCTGTGGAAGCTGCGTTACGGCCTGCACATGCTCGCCGGGCGGGAAGAAGACCGGCTGTTGTTCGAGCACCAGCGCGAGCTCGCCCGCCTGTTCGGCTACCGCGACGACGAGCGGGGCCTGGGCGTCGAGCACTTCATGATGGTGTACTACCGCTGGGCGCTGCGGCTCGGCACCCTGAACGAAATGCTGATGCAGCTGCTCGACGAGCAGATCCTGCGCGCCTGCGAGCCGGTCGAGACCTACGAGCTGAATCGACGCTTCCGGATCCGCAACGGCTTCATCGAAGTCAGCCACGACCGCGTGTTCCGCGACTCGCCGCACGCTTTGCTGGAGATTTTCCTGCTGCTGGCGCAACACGAACAGATCGAGGGCATCCGCGCGGCGACGATCCGCCTGATCCTCGAGCACCTGCACCTGATCGACGAGAACTTCAACCGCAGCCGGCGCAACAACCTGCTGTTTCTCAAGCTGCTGCGGTCGCCGCACAAGGTATCGACACAGCTGCGGCGCATGCACCGCTACGGCGTGCTCGGCCGCTTCATCCCCGAATTCGGCCGCATCGTGGGCATGATGCAGCACGACCTGTTCCATATCTACACCGTGGATGCGCACACCCTGCAGGTCATCAAGAACATGCGCCGCTTCACCTATCCGGACGAGCGCGAGCGCTTCCCGATCGCCGCGCAGGCCGTCGAGCGCCTGCCGAAGATCGAGCTGCTGTTCCTGGCGGGCCTGTTCCACGACCTCGCCAAGGGGCGTGGCGGTGATCACAGCCAGCTCGGCGCCGTGGACGCGGAGGCGTTCTGCCTGCGTCTCGGCCTGTCGGGTGCCGACGCGCGCCTGGTCGCCTGGCTGGTGGCGCATCACCTGGACATGTCGACCAGCTCGCAGCGCAAGGACCTGTCCGATCCCGAGGTGATCCGCGGCTTCGCCAGCCTGGTGCAGGACCGGCGCCACCTCGACTACCTGTACGCGCTGACGGTCGCGGACATCAACGCCACCAACCCGTCGCTGTGGAATTCGTTTCGCGCCAGCCTGCTGCGCACGCTCTACCACGAGACGCGCCGGGCACTGCACCACGGCCTCGAGAACACCGTGGACCGGCACGAGGTCGTCGAGGAAACCCAGCACGCGGCGCGACGCCAGCTGCAGCGCCTCGGCCACGAGCGCGATTCCATCGACAGCCTGTTCGCCCACCTCGGCGGGGATTACTTCCTGCGCGAGTCGCTCGAGGACGTCGTGCGCCAGTGCGCGGCGATTCTGCAGCACCGCCATCGCGACGCCCCGCTGGTGCTGCTGAGCGAGTCCGGCACGCGCTTCGACGGCGTCACGCAGATCTTCATGTACACCCGGGACCGCCCGCACCTCTTCGCCGCGATCGCCGCCTGCCTGGAGCGCCTGGCGCTCAACGTGCAGGGTGCACGCATCTACAACTCCTTCGACCAGCACATCCTCGACTCCTTCTTCGTGCTCGAGGACGACGGCAGGCCGGTCGGCGACGAGCCGCAGCGTCGGCGTGAGATCGTCAGGGCCCTGGAGAAGGCGCTGGCGGCCGGGGGGCTGTCGGCGCCGCCGCAGCGCTTCACGCCACGACGCCTCAAGGACTTCCGCAGCGCGACGCAGACCACCAGCAGCACCGACCCGAACACCGGCTGCACGGTGCTCGAGGTGATCACCAGCGACCGTCCCGGCCTGCTGGCGACGATCGGTCGCGTGTTCGTCGAGCAGGGTATCCAGGTGCACAACGCACGCATCGCCACCCTGGGCGAACGCGTCGAGGACATTTTCTTCATCACCGGTCGCGACGGGCAGCCGTTGCGCGACGACGGCGAGCTCGAGAAGCTGCAGTCGCGGCTGCGCGAGGCGCTGGACACCGGCGACGATTCGGCCTGAAGCGCCACGTCGATTTCTGCTAACCTCTTCCCGTTCGGGACATCGACGGTTTCACGGATTCGGGCGACGAGCGGTGTTGACCCTGTACGGCATCAAGAACTGCGATTCGGTGAAGCGGGCGCGCCAGCTGCTCGACGAGCGCGGCGTCGAGTACCGGTTCCACGATTTCCGCCGCGACGGCATCGACGCGTCCAGCCTGCAGCGCTGGCTGGATGCGGTCGGCGCCGATCGGCTGGTCAATCGCCAGAGCGCAACCTGGCGAACGCTCGATGACGCCACGCGGCGGCAGGTCGAGAAGGTCAACCCGGTCCCGGTCCTGCTGAGCCAGCCGACTCTGATCAAGCGCCCGGTGCTGGTCGATGGCGACCGTATCCACGTCGGCGCAGACGAGGCGACCATCCTGCGGTTCGTGGCCGGCAGTGACTGACGCAGCGCCGCGCAGCGCCTTCGCCGCCGCTTTCGGTATCGGCCGCCGCAACGCCGCCGGCGCCTGGCTCGACGCGTACTTCCCGGCACCCTGCCTGGCGCCTTCCGCCGGACTGCTCGAGGCGCTCGACGCCCTGCTGCCGGCTGACGCCAGCGAGCTGTCGCTCGACCCGGCGCTCTGCGCCGCCCTGGCAGCCCGCCTCGATGCCGGCGGCGAAGCGGAACAGGCTGCTCTGTGCCGACGCCTGGCGTCGACAGACGGCGCGCTCGCGGTACTGCTGCGCGAAGACCTGGCACCGGCCACGGTTCCGGAGGCCTATCTCAAGCTGCAGCTGCTGTCGCACCGACTGCTGCGCCCGCACGGCACGGTGCTGGACGGCCTGTTCGCGGTGCTGCCGAACGTCGCCTGGACCGACGAGGGTCCCGTCGACCTGGCAGAACTGCCCGAGCGCCAGCTGGCGGTCCGCTGCTCCGGACGAACCCTGCGTGTGCACTCGGTCGACAAGTTCCCCCCGATGACCGACTACGTCGTCCCGCCGGGGGTACGCATCGCCGACACGGCCAGGGTTCGCCTTGGCGCCTACATCGGTGCCGGCACGACGATCATGCACGAGGGCTTCGTGAACTTTAACGCCGGCACCGCCGGCCCCGGTATGATCGAAGGGCGCGTGTCGGCCGGCGTGTTCGTCGGCAGCGGCTCCGATCTGGGCGGCGGCTGTTCGACGATGGGCACCCTGTCCGGCGGCGGCAACATCGTGATCTCCATCGGCGAGAACTGCCTGATCGGCGCCAATGCCGGTGTCGGCATCCCGCTGGGAGATCGCTGCACCGTCGAGGCCGGCCTGTACCTGACCGCCGGCATGCGCGTGAGCCTGCTCGACGCATCCGGAGCGGTCGTCGCCGAGGTCAAGGCGCGCGAGCTGGCCGGCGAGAGCGGCCTGCTGTTCCGGCGCAACAGCCGCAGCGGCGCCGTCGAGTGCCTGAGCAACCGCAGCGCGATCGAGCTCAACGCGGCGCTTCATGCCCACAACTGACCCGACCCTGGCCCTGTGCCGGACGCTGATCGCGCGCCCGTCGGTGACGCCTGACGACGCCGGCTGCCAGGTGCTGATCGGCCAGCGGCTGGCGGCGCTGGGCTTCGAGCTGACGCCGCTGCGCTTCGGCGCCGTCGACAACCTGTGGGCGCAGTGGGGTGAGCAGGGTCCGTGCTTCGTGTTCGCCGGCCACACCGACGTGGTGCCGAGCGGGGCCGAGGCGGACTGGACGAGCCCGCCGTTCCAGCCGGTCATCCGCGGCGGTTACCTGTACGGGCGTGGCGCGGCGGACATGAAGGGCAGCCTGGCGGCGATGGTGACCGCCTGCGAGCGGCTGTTCGCCGAGCGCCCGCCATGCCGCGGG
>CAZOUC010000080.1:0-8638 GCA_964582825.1 uncultured Enterobacteriaceae bacterium
AGCTGCGCTACGTTGCACGTTCCGGCGACAGCCTGTGGAGCATCGCCCGACGCTACGGCGTATCGACCCGGCAACTCGCGCACTGGAACGGCATGGGCCTGCGCGACACCCTGAGTATCGGACGGGAACTGGTCATCTGGCGCGACGGCGAGGCGACGCCGACCGCGGCCGTACCGCGCGCCGAGCGCACCGACCTCGTCAGGCGCATTGGCTACCGGGTGCGCCAGGGTGATTCACTGTGGCGCATTGCGCGGCGCTTCAACCTGAGCATCGACGAAATCGCCGAGTGGAACGGCCTGGACGCAGCCAATGTGCTCCGTCCGGGCCAGGCACTCACGCTGTACGTCGACATCCGCAACAGTCCCTGAGCGGCGGACCGATGGCGTCACAACGCAAGACCGGCAGCACCCGCCGCGCCCGCGCAGACGGTAAGCCGGCAGCCAAGGCCGGGGCCAGGACCAGGGCGAAAGCGAAGGCCAAGGCCAAACCCCGCAAGAAGGCGGCAAGACCCAAGTCGACGCGCCGCAACAGCGGCGAAGGGTCGGCGTCAGGCCGCCGCGCCGCCGTCACGAAGCCGGCCGCACCGGCGCCGCTCGAGGCGGCCATCGACCAGCAGATCAACAACCTGATCGGCGGCATCGCCGGCCTGACGAGTTCCGCCCTGCGCCTGGCGGGCCGCACCAGGGACACGGCCAATCGCGCCATCGCACGCAGTCCCGAACAATTGCGCATGATGGCTGCCGCGGGTGAATCGCTGCGCGACATGCGTCAGGTGCTCGGCCTGACGGCCGGCGAGATCGCCGACGCACTGAACCTCCGTGACCGCGGCATCCTGCAGGCGATCGAGGAAGGCCGCGAAGTGCTGTCGTTCGAACTGATCCTGCGCATGGCGTCGCTGTACGCGCGCAACGATCCATTGCCCTTCATCCTGAAATACACGCGCACCTACCAGCCCCGCCTGTGGGCGATACTGCACGAGCTGGGGATCGACAGCCTGCCGCTGAACGTCGAACGCGAGCGCTCCTTCGTGAACATCTACCGACGTCACGACAGCGCCCGCAACATCAGCGACGCGGGGTTCGAGCGCGTCCTGGGCTTCACCCAGCAGGCCTTCGACATGGCACTGGAATACGTCGCTGCCGCAGAGGGTGTGTCCCAGGAGGGCGAAACACCCGCCTCGGCCAAAGGCCGCAGACGACGCTGAACCGCCTTTCCTAGTCCTCGTTCGCCAGCATCTTGCGGACCTGGCTCTTGCCGAACAGGCCCTCGGCGGCCTGCTGCACGTCTTCGGTGACCTCGTGCATCCTCGACGTATCGACGTCGCGTTCCAGCTCCTCGAGTACCGCACGCATCACCGCGACGCGCGCGAAGGGCTTGCTGTCGGCCGGCACGATATACCAGGGCGCGTAGGCGGTGGTGGTCTGCTCCAGCATGTCCTGGTAGGCGAGCTGGTAGTCCGACCAGTGCTGGCGGGAAATGAAATCCGATGCGTTGAGCTTCCAGCGCTTGGCGGGCTTGCTGAGCCGGTCGATGAAGCGGGATTCCTGTTCGTCGCGGGTCAGGTGCAGGAAACACTTGACGATACGGATGCCGTCGTCGACGAGCAGGCGCTCGAAGTGGTTGATCTCGGCATAGGCCCGCTGCCACTCGCGCCGCTGCGCCAGACCCTCGACCCGTTCGACCAGCAGCCGTCCGTACCACGAGCGATCGAAGATCGAGACCTCCCCGACCACCGGCAGGCGCTTCCAGAAGCGGTACAGGTAGTGGTGGTCGCGCTCTTCGTACTGCGGCGCGGCGATCGGCCAGACGTGGGCATGGTGCGGGTCCAGGGCGACGCTCATGCGCCGGATCGTGCCCCCCTTGCCGGCCGCGTCCGTTCCCTCGACGACGATCATCGCGCGCCGTCCTTGGCGCACATAGGCCTGGTGCACGAGGCTCAACTCCAGCTGGAGCCGCGCGATGGCCTCCAGTGACTCCTTCTTGTCGTAGCGTGGGTGGTCTGTGAGCTCCCCGAGGAGAACATCGACGCGGTTGCCGTCGAGCGCCCGGGGCAGCCCCTCGCTATCGAAGAATTCGGTCATGCGCCCTGCTTGGCGATCATCATCCAGGTATCGACGACCGTATCGGGGTTGAGCGACATGCTCTGGATCCCCTGGTCGACGAGCCACTGGGCCAGATCGGGATGATCCGAGGGCCCCTGACCGCAGATGCCGACGTACTTGCCGCGCTCGTTGCAGGCCTTGATGGCCATGCTCAGCAGCGCCTTGACCGCGTCATTGCGCTCGTCGAAGCTGTCGGCCACGAGCCCGGAATCACGGTCGAGACCCAGGGTGAGCTGGGTCAGGTCGTTGGAGCCGATCGAGTAACCGTCGAAGTGCTCGAGGAACTGGTCGGCGAGCAGGGGATTGCTCGGAATCTCACACATCATGATCAGGCGCAGGCCGTTCTCGCCGCGCTTGAGACCATTGTTCTCGAGGGTCGCGACCACCGCCCTGGCCTCGTCGACCGTGCGCACGAACGGCACCATCAGCTCGACGTTGTCGAGGCCCATGCTTTCGCGCACGTACTTCAGCGCCTCGCACTCCATCTCGAAACAGTCGGCGAAGCTGTCGTCGATGTACCGTGACGCCCCGCGGAAGCCGATCATCGGGTTCTCTTCGTTCGGCTCGTACAGGTCACCCGCCAGCAGGTGCGCGTACTCGTTCGACTTGAAGTCCGACATGCGCACGATCACCGGCTTCGGGTAGAACGCCGCGGCTATCGTGGCGACGCCTTCAACGAGGCGCGCGACGAAGTATTCCCGCGGACCCGGGTATCCGGAAATCCGCTCGGCAACGCGCGCCCTGTGCTCGACGGGCAGGCTGTCGAAATTGATCAGGGCCTTCGGGTGAACACCGATCATCTGGTTGATGATGAACTCGAGGCGCGCCAGGCCGACGCCCTTGTTCGGCAACTGGCAGAAATCGAAGGCGCGTTCCGGATTGCCGACGTTCATCATCAGCTTCAGATCGATGTCCGGCATTTCCCCGAGGTCGTCTTCGCTGACCTCGAACTGCAGCTTGCCCTCGTAGACGAAGCCGGTGTCGCCCTCCGAGCAGCTGACCGTGACCGCCTCGACCCCCTTCAGCGCTTCGGTGGCGTCGCCGCAACCCACCACGGCCGGTATGCCGAGTTCCCTGGCAATGATCGCGGCGTGGCAGGTACGCCCGCCGCGGTTGGTGACGATGGCGCTGGCGCGCTTCATGACCGGTTCCCAGTCCGGGTCGGTCATGTCGGTCACCAGGACGTCGCCGACGTTGACCTTGTACATGTCGGCGACGCCTTCGACGACCTGGACCGTGCCGCTGCCGATGCGGTGCCCGATCGCGCGTCCCTGGCTGACCACCTTGCCGCGCTCGCCGAGCAGGTAGCGCTCGATGCTGCCACGCTGCTGGCTCTTCACCGTTTCCGGCCGCGCCTGCACGATGTAGAGCTTGCCGTCGTCCCCGTCGCGGGCCCACTCGATATCCATCGGGCGCCCGTAGTGCTCCTCGATCTTGACCGCCAGGCGACCGAGTTCCTCGGCCTCCTCGTCGTTGATACAGAACTGCGAGCGCATGTCTTCGGGCGTGTCGACGATCACGGTGCTGTTGCCCAGCGTGTTGTCGTCCGTGTACACCATGCGGATCTTCTTGTCGCCCAGGGTGCGCCGCAGGATGGCCGGCTTGCCTTCTTTCAGACCGTGCTTGAATACGTAGAACTCGTCCGGGTTCACGGCGCCCTGCACGACCGTCTCGCCCAGACCGTACGCGCCGGTGATGAACACCACACCGTCGAAGCCGGACTCGGTGTCGATCGTGAACATCACGCCACTGGCGCCGGTTTCACTGCGGACCATGCGCTGCACACCGGCGGACAGGGCCACCTCTTCGTGCTTGAAACCCTTGTGGACCCGGTAGGCGATGGCGCGGTCGTTGTACAGGGAGGCGAACACGTCCTTGACGGACGCGAACAGGTGGTCGCGACCACGAACGTTCAGGAAGGTCTCCTGCTGGCCGGCGAAGGAGGCATCGGGCAGGTCTTCGGCCGTCGCCGACGAACGCACCGCGAAGGCCATGTTCTCGTCGCCGCCGCTCAGTTCCTTCCAGGCCTGGTCGATCGCCGCCTCGAACTCGGCGGTGATCGGCGCCTCCCGGACCCACTGGCGGATCATCGCACCGGTCTCGGCCAGTTTCTTGACGTCTTCGATGTCCAGCGCGGACAGGGTCTCGTGAATCTTCTTGTCCAGGCCGTTGGCGGCAAGGAATTCCCGATAGGCGTCCGCCGTCGTGGCGAAACCGTCAGGCACCCGCACGCCGGCCTGCTCAAGCGACTGCAGCATTTCGCCGAGCGAGGCGTTCTTACCGCCGGTCTGAGGAACGTGCTCGATTCTGAGCTCACGGAAGGGAATAACAAACTGGGTCATCGAGGTGCTCCTGGGCGCCTGTCCAAAGGTCAGCGCCATGATACGCTAGCCCCCCCACCGGCATTCCTTGCTGAGGATCAATGGATCGGACCGCGTTCTTCATTTCCGACGGGACCGCTCTGACCGCGGAACGCCTCGGCCGCGCCCTGCTCGCGCAGTTTCCCAACATCAGCTTCCGCATGGTGCGCATGCCGTACACCGACGACGAGCGCAAGGCCGAAGAGGCCCGGCACCGAATCAACCTCGCGCTGAAGACCGACGGCGCGCCACCGGTGGTGTTCGATACCCTGATCAACCGCCAGCTCGGCGCGATAATCGCATCGTCCGACGGCGTCGTGATCGACGTATTCGCCACCTACCTCGGACGCCTGGAAGAAGCGCTCGGCACCTCGTCGAGCCTGGTCGGCGTCGGTGAGTACCACGGCAGCCTGGAAAAGCCGCACTACGACACGCGCATCGACGCCGTCCACTATGCGATGGCCAACGACGACGGCAACGAAGGCAGCGAATACAAGCAGGCGGAGATCATCCTCGTCGGCGTCTCACGCAGCGGCAAGACGCCGTCGTGTATATACCTGGCATTGCAGTTCGGTATCTACGCCGCCAATTACCCGATCACCGACGACGACCTCGAGGCCGGCCGCCTGCCGCGTGCGCTGCTGCAGAACCAGCAGAAACTGTTCGGTCTGACGATCGACCCGCAGCGCCTGGCGGCGATCCGCAGCGAGCGCCGGCCGAACTCCCGCTACGCCTCCCTGCGCAAGTGTGAAGACGAGGTCCGGCAGGTGGAACTGATGTTCCGGCGCTACGGCATCCCGCACCTGGACACGACCGACATTTCCATCGAAGAGATCGCCACCCGCATCCTGATGAGCCACGGACACCGGCTCAGAAATCACCTCTGAGTATCAGCGGTCTGTCCGCTCAGTACCCTACCGCCAGTCCGTCGAAGCGGCTCTCCGTCGCGCCGACGTAGAAGCCCTCCGCGGCGTTCCACAGGATGCCCTGGTAGCCACCGAAGAAGATGCCCCGGGCCACCTGGTGGCGCATGCGCAGCAGCTCACGTTCCACGGCGGGGCTGAAGCCGGCCTCGAGCATCAGCTTGCCGGTGCCTTGCGCCGGCTCGCCTTCCGGCGTACTGCTGTCCTCGTGCCGGATGCGCGGCGCATCGCCGGCCTCCTGCGGGTCCATGCCGAAGTCGACCAGGTTCATCAGCACCTGCACGTGCCCCTGCGGCTGCATGCTGCCGCCCATGACGCCGAAGCTGAAGAACGGCTCGCCCTCGCGGGTCACGAACGCGGGAATGATGGTGTGAAACGGTCGCTTGCCCGGTTCGAGGCGGTTCCGGTGGTCGGCCTGCAGCGAGAACGCGGCGCCGCGGTTCTGCAGCATGAAGCCGACGCCTCGTGGAACGACGCCGCTGCCCATGCCGAAGTAATTGCTCTGGATCAGCGACACCATGTTGCCGTCCTTGTCCGCGGTCGTCAGGTAGATCGTGTCGCCGTGCCCCGGCAGGTCGCCGGCCTCGAAGGTACCGGCGCGCTCGGGATCGATCAGGCGGGCGCGCTCGCGCGCGTACTCCTTGCTGATCAGTTTGTCGACCGGCACCGATTCGAACTCGGGATCCGCGTAGTACTTCGCCCGGTCCTCGTAGGCGAGCTTCTTGGCCTCGGTGAACAGGTGAATGTGTTCCCGGCTGCCGAACGCGATGTCGCTGAAATCGAAGGTTTCGAGGATGTTGAGAATCTGCAGCGCCGCGATGCCCTGCCCGTTCGGCGGAATCTCCCACAGCTCGTAGCCGCGGTAGCTGGTGCTGACCGGCTGTACCCAGTTGCCGCGGTGCCGGGCGAGATCCTCCATGCCGAGGTGTCCGCCCTGTGCGCGCACCTCGGCGACGATGGCCTCGGCGATCGCCCCCCGGTAAAACGCGTCCCGGCCCTTGGCGGCTAGCAGCGCGTAGCTGTCGCCCAGCAGCGGGTTGCGGAACACGGTGCCGGCGGACGGCCATTCGCCGTCCTGCGCGTAGGTCTCGCGCAGGTTGGGAAAACCCTCGCGCTCGAAGTAGGCCAGTGTGCGCTGCATGGAGCTGCCGATCAGCGGCGTCAACGGGAAGCCCTCGCGCGCGTAGCGGATGGCCGGCGCCAGCAGCTCGGCCATGGGACGGCTGCCGAAACGTTCATGGAGCATGAACCAGCCGTCGACGGTGCCGGGCACCGTGACCGGCAGCGGACCGTCGCGAGGCATGCGGGTCATGCCCTGCTCGACCAGCGCGGCGCGGTCGATCGCCAGCGGCGCCCGGCCGCTGGCGTTGAGTCCGTGCAGCTTGTTCGCTTCGGCGTCCCAGACCAGTGCGAACAGGTCGCCGCCGATGCCGCAGCCGGTCGGCTCCATCAGGCCGAGCGCCGCGTTCGCCGCGATCGCCGCGTCGATGGCGTTACCGCCGTCCTCGAGAACCTGCAGACCGACCTGGCTGGCCAGCGGGTGACTGGTCGCCACCATGCCGTTACGCGCGTAGACCGGCGCGCGCTTGCTGAAGTCGGATCCCGTGTAGCGGACCTGGGCTTCGACGGTGAAAGCGGTCAGCAGCAGGGCGAGGCACGCCAGCACGATTTCGGGGACGACAATTCTGTTCATACGCTGTCTTCGATCGCTGCGGATGCTTAGAGTCTATCGGGAATGGGCACCCAGGCAAAAAAGAAAAGCCGTGGCGGAGATGCCGCCACGGCTTTCCGGGTGCGGCGCCAGGGCGCCGTCAGGCGTCGAAGCGGTCGAGCCGCATCACCTTGGTCCAGGCCTTGACGAAGTCGTTGACGAAACGCTCTTGCGCGTTGTCGTAGGCGTAGACTTCGGCGACGGCACGCAGTTCCGAGTTGGAGCCGAAGATCAGGTCCACCGGCGTGGCGGTGTACATCACATCGCCGGACAGGCGGTCCACACCCTGATACACCCCGTCTTCGCCGGACTTGCGCCACTGGATGTTCATGTCCATCAGCTTGACGAAGAAGTCGTTGCTGAGCGTCCCTGGCGCGTCGGTGAACACGCCGTGCGTGGCACCGCCGGTATTGGCGCCGAGCGCGCGCATGCCGCCGAGCAGTACCGTCATCTCCGGCACCGTCAGACTCAGCTGGTCGGCGCGGTCGACCAGCGCCTCGGCCGGCGACAGGTAGGAACCGCTGACGTCGAAGTAGTTGCGGAACGCGTCGGCCTTCGGCTCGAGCAGCGCGAACGACTCGACGTCGGTCTGCGCCTGTGACGCGTCGCCACGACCGGGCATGAACGGCACCTCGACCTCGACGCCGGCATCTTGCGCCGCCTTCTCGACCGCCGCGGCGCCGGCCAGCACGATCATGTCCGCCATCGACACCTTGTCCTCGCCGAAATCGGCGCGGATCTCGCGCAGCGCGGCGAGCACCTTGTCGACCTCGGCCGGGTCATTGACGGCCCAGTCCTTCTGCGGCGCCAGCGCGATGCGCGCGCCGTTGGCGCCGCCACGCAGGTCACTGGCCCGGAAGCTCGACGCGGAGGCCCACGCGACGCGTACCAGCTCCGGCACCGTCAGCCCCGAATCCAGGACCGCCTGCTTCAGCTTGCGGACATTGCGCTCGCTGATCGTGTCGTAGCCCGGTTCCGGGACCGGATCCTGCCACAGCAGCTCCTCCTGCGGCAGCTCGTTGCTGACGTAACGGGCCGTCGGCCCCATATCCCGGTGCGTGAGCTTGAACCAGGCCTTGGCGAAGGCCAGGCGGTACTCTTCCGGGTTGGCGAGGAAGCGTTCGGCGATCTCCTTGTATACCGGGTCGAACTTCAGCGCCAGGTCTGCCGTGGTCATCACCGGCGGGTTGAACTTGCCCTCGACGTGGGCGTCCGGCACGATCTCGTGCAGCGACTCGTCGGTCGGAATCCACTGGATGGCACCGGCCGGGCTGCGCGTCTGCTGCCACTCGAAGTTCAGCAGGTTGCTGAGGTACAGGGTCGTCCACTGTGTCGGGTTCTGGGTCCAGGCGCCTTCCAGGCCGCTGGTGACGGTGTCCTCGGAGTGACCCTTGCCGCAGGCGTTCTTCCAGCCCAGGCCCTGCTCCTCGATCGACGCCGCGCCGGGCTCACGACCGACGCAGTCGCCCGGCTTGTGGGCACCGTGCATCTTGCCGAAGGTGTGGCCGCCGGCGATCAGGGCGACGGTCTCCTCGTCGTTCA
>CAZOUC010000081.1:0-8626 GCA_964582825.1 uncultured Enterobacteriaceae bacterium
CCGATCGAGCTCGGCCGTGCGATAGGTGCCTTCCTGCGGCGCCTGTCGCGGCTCGGCGAGGGCCGCCTGGCCGAATCGCTCGAGGCCAACACGCCGCTCGACGCCTTCGCCGCCGGCAACCTGGCCAGCTACGTGATCGAGCAGAAGGCCCACGCCGGTGCCTTGCCGACCGATCGGGGCATCGTCGTGGAACGCTTTCGTGACGAACTCGGCGACTGGCGGGTGTGCATCCTGACGCCGTTCGGCGCCCGTATCCACGCGCCCTGGGCGATGGCCCTGCAGCAGCGCCTGGGCGAGAGCGCCGGCTTCGAGCTGCAGGTCATGTACACCGACGACGGCATCGTGCTGCGTTTCGCCGACGTCGACGAACTGCCGGACCTCGACGCGCTGATTCCCGGGCCCGATGAAGTCGAGGAGCTGGTTACCGAACAGCTCGCCAATACCTCGCTGTTTGCCGGCCTGTTCCGTGAGAACGCGGTGCGTTCGCTGCTGGTGCGCCGGCGCCGGCCCGGACAGCGCTCGCCGCTGTGGGCGCAGCGCCTGAAGGCGCAGAGCCTGCTGGCGACGGTGCGCCGCTACCCGAATTTCCCCGTCGTCATCGAGACCTACCGGCACGCGCTGGCCGACGTGTTCGACCTGCCCGGCCTGAAAGGCCTGCTCGGCGACATCCGCTCGCGCGCCGTGACCGTCGACGACGTCGAGACGCCGTCGGCCTCGCCCTTCGCGCGCAGTCTCGTGTTCGCCTACGTCGCCGCCTACCTGTACGAGCAGGACGCGCCGCTGGCCGAGCGCAAGGCGCAGGCCCTGTCGCTGGACCGCAGCCTGCTCGCGGAACTGCTCGGCCAGGCAGAGCTGCGCGAGCTGATCGACGCCGACGTGCTGCACGAACTCGAGCGGGAACTGCAGCACCTGGCGGAGGGGTACCGGGCGCGGGACGCCGACGAGGTGCAGGACCTGCTGCGCCGTCTCGGCGACCTGCGCGTCGATGAGATCGCCGCGCGCAGCGTGGCGCCGGTAGAGCCGTGGCTCGAGCAGCTCGAACGGCAGCGCCGGGCGCTGCCGCTGCAGCTGGCCGGCGACACGCGCTGGATCGCCGCCGAGGACGCGGGCCTGTATCGCGATGCGCTCGGTATCGCGCCGCCCCCGGGTCTCCCCGAGGCCTTCGTCGCCACCGTAGAAGCCCCGCTGCGGCTGCTGGCGCGGCGCTACGCGCGGCACCGCGGCCCGTTCCTGACCCGTGATCTGGCGGCCCGCTATGCGCTGCGGCCGGCGCAACTGGAACCCGTGCTGCAGTTGCTCGAACGCGACGGCGTGCTGGTGCGGGGCGAGATCCGACCCGGTGGCGCCGACCTCGACTGGTGCGACGCGGAGGTGCTGCGGCGCCTGAAACGGCGCAATCTGGCGGCGCTGCGCGACGAAGTGGCGCCGGTCGACGCGGCGACCCTGGCCCTGTTCCTGCCGCGCTGGCAGGCCCTGGAAGAGCGGCGGACCGGACCGGGCGGGCTCGAGGAGACCGTGACCCAGCTGCAGGGCCTGGCACTGCCCTGGTCGACCTGGAGCACGCTGGTGCTGCCGGCCCGCGTCAAGGGTTTCAGCCCCGACATGCTCGACACCCTGGCAGCATCCGGCCGGGTGATCTGGGTCGGTCGCGGTGCCAGCGGTCCCCGGGACGGCCGTGTCGCGCTGTACCTGCGCCAGCAGCTTTCCGAGCTGCTCGACGTCGACGCCGCGTACGAGCCGTCGTCGCCGCTGCACGCCGCCATTCTCGATTGCCTGCGCGAGCGCGGCGCGTCCTTCCTGTTCGAGATCGAGGAGCAGATACGCCAGGCGATCCCGGAACTGCAGGCCGGCGAGTTCCGCGACGCGCTCTGGGACCTGGTCTGGGCGGGCCGCGTCAGCAACGACACCTTCGGTCCGCTGCGCGAGCTGGCGGCCAGCGGGCCGCGCCGCCGGCGTCCTCGCCACCGCCGCGGCGAGGTCGTCTCCGGGGGGCGCTGGTCACTCGTCGAGCGCCTCGCCCGGGCCGCGCCGAACCCGACCGCGCAGGCGGTGGCCCGCGCCCACCTGCTGCTCGACCGATACGGTGTCGTCAGTCGCGACTGCGTGCAGGCCGAGGACACGCCGGGCGGATTCGCGCCGCTGTACAAGGTGCTGCGGGAGATGGAGGAGCAGGGTCGTGTGCGCCGCGGTCACTTCGTAGACGGTCTCGGTGGCGCGCAGTTCGCCTACCCGGGCGCCGTCGACCGCTTGCGGGCCTGCCGCGCCGACGCGGAGGAGCGCGACCGCGAGCCGGATGTCGACGACGTGCTCTTCCTGCCGGCGGTGGACCCGGCCAACCCCTACGGCAGCCTGTTGCCCTGGCCCGAGGTCGGTGGGGGCAGCGTGCCCCGGCGTACCGCCGGCGCCTGGCTGCTGCTGCTGCGCGGCCGGCCGGTGTTGTACTGCGGCAGGCGCCTGCGCCAGCTCAGCACCTTCCCGGAGACCCTGCGCGACGAGGCCGGCGCGCTGGCGGCCGCCGTGGCTGCGCTGCGGCAGCTGCCGCGCGGCAACGACCGGGCCTTGCCGGTGATCGAGAAGATCGACGGGATTGCCGTCGCCGAGAGTGAACGGCTGCCGGCGTTCCGGGCAGCCGGTTGGGTGCTCGACTACCGGGGACTGGTCGACGGTCAGCCGACCGGTATGGGGGCCCGGCTGAAGTCCGGAGCCTGAGCCTTGCCCGAAGGCGATACGATCCACAAGGTCTGCAACTTTCTCGCGCCGCGCCTGGTGGGCCGCCGGATTGCCGACCTGGAACTGCGCCGGTTGCCGGGCGCCGAGCGCTGTCGCGGCCGCCGTATCGAGGCGGTGCATGCGCACGGCAAGCACCTGTTCTTCGACCTCGACAACGCTCTGAGCCTGCGCAGCCACCTCGGTATGCACGGCTCCTGGCACCACTACCGGATCGACGAGCCCTGGCGCCGGCCGCGGCGCCAGGCCTCCCTGGTGCTGGCGGTCGAGGGCGAGGTGTACGTCTGCTTCAATGCCAGGGAGGTGGAGCTGCTGCGCACGCCGAGCGTACGCGAGCGCGTACTGGCGATGCGTCTCGGTCCCGACCTCGTCGCTCCGGACGTCGACCCGGCTGCCTGCGTGCCGCGGGCGCGGGAATTCCTGGATGGCGGCGACCCGATCGTCGACGCGCTGCTCGACCAGCGTATCGCCGCGGGAATCGGCAACGTCTACAAGTCCGAAGTGCTGTTCATCGAACGCCGGCACCCGCTCACGCCGCTGGCCGCGCTGTCCGACCCGGCCGTCGCCAGGCTCTACCGGCTGGCGGCGCGGCTGCTGCGCGCCAACCTGCACGGCGGCAGGCGGGTGACCCGTGCGGTGGCGGACGGTGCCGGCCGGCTGTGGGTGTACGGTCGCGGTGGGCGGCCCTGCCACGAATGCGGGGCCAAGGTCCGCAGCGAGCGCCTCGGGCGCGATCACCGCGGCACGTACTGGTGTCCGCGCTGCCAGGCGCCGGACTGAGCGCGGTCGCCGGAACCGGCCTCAGGAGAAGTGCAGGCCCGTGACGCGAAGCCAGGGCAGGGCGGCGCCGCCGCTGTCGATGCGCTCCCGGCTGATGCCGGCGATGTTCTGCAGCATCTTTGCGACGTTGCCGGTAATCATCACTTCGGACAGAGCCGGACCGCGCTGGCCGTCGCGGATCAGGAAGCTGTTCTTGATCACCCCGGAAAAATCTCCGTTCGCCGCCGGGCTGCCCATCGACAGGCGGCCGACCAGGGCGCCGCGCGGTACGGCAGCGACAAGGTCCTCGCGCGCCGTGTCGCCGGCGTCGATGGTCCAGCCGGCGCCGAGGCTCGGCACGTGCGGCAGGTCGGTGCGGCGGCTGCCGTACAGGGAGGGCAGCAGGGTGCACAGGCGCCCCTGCTCGATCAGCGTGACCGGCTCGGCGCGGAAGCCGTCGGCGGTGATGCCGCACACGCCGGGGCCGTCGAAGCGGCTGCGCACGCTCAACTGCGGTGCGGCGATCACGTCGCCGACGCGCCGGCGATACACCGAACTGTTGGCGATCAGCTGGGCGTCTCCGACCTGGCCGAGCAGCCAGGACAACAGGTCCGACACCGCGTTCGGCGCCAGCACGACGTCGCCGGTGAACCCTTCGTCCAGGGCCTGCGTGCGGGTCTGCTGCTCGGTATCGCGCAGCATGTCGCCGATACCGAACCAGTCGGCGACGTGGTGTTGCGCCGGGTCGTGGCAGTCGCCGCCGGTGTAGTTGAATGAACTGGTGGCCGTGCCGTCCCGTGCCGTGCCCATCGCGACGATCTCGTAACTGCCGATGCGCGCCGCCAGGTCGCTGCCGCGGCTCGTCAGCAGCTGGCTTTCGCCGAGCACGTAGGCGCAGTGGCCTTCTTCCAGATGCATCTTCGGCGTGTGCGCCGCCCGGAATTCGAGCAGTTCACGGACCTTTTCGGCAAGCAGGTCCAGGCGGCCTTCCTGCGGGCCCTGCACGAGTTCCGCGTGCTGCTCCGCGGACACCGCGTTTGCCGGGTCCTGCGGGGCCGACTGGACGCCGTCCCACAACGCCGCCGCCGCCGCGTCGATCGCCTCGGCACTGGTGTCGCTGAGATCGGTGCTGACCTTGCGCGCGTCGAGCAGGCCGTGCAGCACCAGTTTGTGGTTTTCCGTGCTGCGCAGCAGGCTGGCCTCGTCGTGGGCGAAGTTGAGCTCGTCGCGCAGGGTCACGTTCACCGTCACCTGGGCGTCGTCGAAGCCCTGGCGCTCGAGCCTTGCCAGCGCGCGTTCGGCGGTTTCGCGAATCGTCATTGCCATGAATTCACTCCCCGCCGAGGTGCGCGACACCGCGCAGCGCCGGCCCCCCCGTGGAGACCACCATCGGCTGCTTCTTGCCGCAGTACCCCGAGCACTCCCAGTGCATCTCGTCGGACACCGCGTCCACGCTCTGCAGCATCTTGATCGCGTTGCCGGACAGGGTCGTGTCGCGGATCGCACGGCCGAGCTTGCCGTTCTTGATTTCGTAGCCAAGATTGACGCCGAACATGAACTCGGTGGTCGAGTCGGCCTGACCGTTGCCGGTGCGCATCAGGAAGTAGCCGTCCTCGACGCCGGCGATCATGTCCTCGAGCCGGTCGGTGCCAGGCAGGATGGCGGTGTTGCGCATGCGCACCAGGGGTTCGTCGCCGTACTGGTAGGCGCGCGCGTTGCCGGTGGGCGCCAGGTCGGTACGGGCGGCGGTTTCGCGCGACTGCATGAAGTCCGTCAGCCGGCCGCGATCGATCAGGATCGCGTCGCGGGCGGGCGTACCCTCGTCGTCGGCGTAGACCGGAATCATCAGCTCCGCGCCCTCGTAGCTGTGGGCGAAATCGACCATCGTGATCAGCTCGCTCGCCACCTGCTGGCCGCGCAGGTCGCCGGTGACGGCGCCGCCGAGTACCAGGTCCGCCTCGCAGGGATGCCCCATCGCCTCGTGGGCGAGGATGCCGGTGATCTCCGGTGCCAGCACCACGGTGTGGCGTCCGCCGCGGGCCGGCACCGCGATGCGCTTGGCGCGCAGGTGCTCGTAGAGGCGGTCGAAGCGGGCCTCGAGATCGTCCAGGGTCAGGCCGAGGTCGGTCAGCGATCCCTTGCCCGACACGATCTCCATCAGCTCCACCGGGCTGCCGTTCTCGTCTTCGGCGGTGAACACCGCGTAGCAGGCGGCGCGGCGGATGGTGTTGACCGCGTTGCTGCCGATGCTGGTCGCCAGGTGCTTGCGATGCTCTTCGGTGTGCAGCACGAAGGTCGTGGACGAGAGGTCCGGGTACTTGCGCTTGCACAGGGCGTGCATCGCCTGCAGCAGGTCGACGCGGTCCCGTTGCGACAGGTTGGCGCGTGCCGCAACCTCGTGTTCACCCGTATACGACTCCGAAGGCAAAGTGAGCGCTGACTTTCCGCCAAAGGCGCCGATCGTTCCGGCGTTCGCCAGCGCCTTGTTACCCACTTCGGCAGTGCGTCCGGCATCGAATCCCGGCGCCGAGGCGAAGCCCCAGTAGCCGCGATCGAACACGCGGGCGCTGGTGCCGGCCTCGGTGCTGTCCGAATTGACGGTCAGGCTGCCGTCGATCATGACCATGCGGGTCTTGCGCAGCTCGTGCTGGCGGACTTCCGAATAACTGCCGCCGGCCGGGGCGCTGAGACTGAGGTCGTGCATGGCGATTCCTCTCGAAAGCGAGTCTGTGGGGCGATGGCCGCCCCGCCGACGGGCAGTCTACTGCCTCCCGACCCGCCGGCCTAGCTGCTCCGGTCGACAGAATCCGGGCTTTGGCCGCGCGATCCCCCCCGATTCGCGATTCTGGTCCCATCCGTCATAAGCACGAACCCGCTCGTCCTACGGGCTCCCGTCCTCCAGCGGCACAGTAGCCGCCATCAAGTTCCGACTGTTCTGAACCAGACACAACACCTACGGGAGACCCGGACAATGAACTTCAAGCGCACACTTCTTTCCGCAGTCATCGCATCGACCCTGGTGTCGATGCACTCCGCCCGCGCCGCCGACCCGTTCGACGGCGGTCAGTCCTATTCCGAGGGCGACGTCGTCGAGGTCGACGGCCAGCTGTATCGCTGCACGGTCGCCGGCTGGTGCTCGGACACGAGCGCCCGCGGGACCGCCTGGGCCTACGCACCCGGCACCGGCCTGTACTGGCAGGAAGCCTGGGAACGGGTCGGTGAAGCCGACGACTCCGACTCGAACGACGACAGCGACGTCGCCGACGAGGAGCCGGGCGACGTCGCCGAGGTACCCGGAGCCTATTCGGCCTGGAACGCGGGCACGGTCTACACCGAGGGCGACCGCGCCGTTTACCAGGGCAGCGTCTACGAGGCCAAGTGGTGGACCCGTGGCGACAACCCGGCCGAGGCGGGCCAGTGGGGCGCCTGGCGGCTGGTCGGTGCGGCAAGCGGCACCGATCCGGTCGATCCGGTGGACCCGGTTGATCCGGTAGACCCGGTTGATCCGGTCGATCCGGTTGATCCGGTCGATCCGGTGGATCCGGTCGATCCGGTGGATCCGGTCGATCCGGTCGATCCGGTGGACCCGGTTGATCCGGTGGATCCGGTGGACCCGGTCGATCCGGTAGACCCGGTAGACCCGGTCGATCCGGTTGATCCGGTCGATCCGGTGGACCCGGTCGATCCGGTGGACCCGGTTGATCCGGTCGATCCGGTCGATCCGGTTGATCCGGTTGATCCGGTCGATCCCGTCGATCCGGGTGTCGGTGGCGGCTTCCTGAGCCTGGA
The DNA here is from genome assembly GCA_964582825.1 of uncultured Enterobacteriaceae bacterium. Classification (GTDB taxonomy): domain Bacteria; phylum Pseudomonadota; class Gammaproteobacteria; order Pseudomonadales; family UBA5518; genus CAZOUC01. The sequence goes on from CAZOUC010000081.1 coordinate 7,276, forward strand.
AGAGCTCAATGCCCGCGAACAGGAACTGACCGATACGCCGCTGATGCGCCAGGTCAAGGCGTCCATCGCCACCCGCGACAACGCGACCGTCGAGACCGTATCGGCCGGCAACGGCAGCAACCCGAGCAACGTCCTGCGCGTCGAGAGCATTGTCTCCGAGGCGGACTGGGACTTCATGTTCCCGCAGCGCGCCCCGGAGTACAGCTACGACAACTTCCTGCGCGCCGTGGCCAAGTTCCCGGCGTTCTGCGGCGACTACGACGACGGCCGTGATGCCGAGGCGATCTGCCGCAAGTCGCTGGCGACGATGTTCGCCCACTTCACCCAGGAGACCGGAGGCCACAACGTGCACTCGGACGTCGAGGAGTGGCGCCAGGGCCTGGTGTTCGTCCGTGAAATGGGCTGGAACGAGTCCATGCGCGGCGGCTACAACGGCGAGTGCAACCCGAACGTCTGGCAGGGGCAGACCTGGCCCTGCGGCACCTTCGAGGACGGCGAGTTCAAGAGCTACTTCGGCCGCGGCGCCAAGCAGCTCAGCTACAACTACAACTACGGCCCGTTCTCCGAGGCGATGTTCGGTGACGTGCGCGTCCTGCTCGATCGCCCGGAGCTGGTCGCGGACACCTGGCTGAATCTGGCCAGCGCCATCTTCTTCTACGTCTACCCTCAGCCGCCCAAGCCGAGCATGCTGCACGTCATCGACGGCACCTGGCAGCCGAACGCCAACGATATCGCCAACGGCCTGGTGCCGGGCTTCGGTGTGACCACGCAGATCATCAATGGCGGCGTCGAGTGCGGCGGTTCCGTGGAGGTCGCGCAGTCGCGCAATCGCATCAAGTACTACCAGGAGTTCACCAAGTACCTCGGCGTCGACATTCCGGCGAGCGAGGTGCTCGGCTGCGCCGGTATGAAGCAGTTCGCCGGTCAGGGCGCCGGCGCGCTGAACATCTACTGGGAGAAGGACTGGAGCTTCGTCGACGGCAACCCGAACGGCGACAGCTACGCCTGCAAGCTGGTCGGCTACCAGACCCCGTTCTCGGCATTCAAGCAGGGCGACTACGCGCGCTGCGTCGACCACCACTTTGACCTCGACGTCGAGGTGCCTGCCGGTGGTGGCGTCGTCGACCCGGTCATTCCTGACGTCGACAACGGCGGCTCCAACAGCGGCAGCACCGGCGGTAACGACGGCAATGACGCCGGCTCGAGCGGCGGCGCGGACGCGGGATCAACCGGTGGCGCCACGGGCGGTACCGGCACGACGGGCGGATCGACCGCTGGCAGCGGCAACGGTTCGAACGGCGGCAGCGCCTCGACCGGCGGTTCCGACGCGGTCGTGGCCCGGCCCGGCCAG
>CAZOUC010000082.1:0-8586 GCA_964582825.1 uncultured Enterobacteriaceae bacterium
CAAGCCCGGTGAAGGCGGGCAGCTGCCCGGCGGCAAGGTCAACGGCCTGATCGCCCGCCTGCGCTACTCGGCGCCCGGCGTCACGCTGATCTCGCCGCCGCCTCACCACGACATCTACTCGATCGAGGACCTGGCGCAGCTGATTTTCGACCTGAAGCAGGTCAATCCGCAGGCGCTGGTGTCGGTCAAGCTGGTTTCCGAACCCGGGGTCGGCACCGTCGCCACCGGGGTCGCCAAAGCCTACGCCGACCTGATCACGATCTCGGGCTACGACGGCGGCACCGGGGCCAGCCCGATCACGTCGATCCGCTACGCCGGGTCGCCCTGGGAGCTCGGTTTGAGCGAAACGCACCAGGCCCTGCGCGCCAATGGCCTGCGCGGCATGGTGCGCGTGCAGACGGACGGCGGCCTCAAGACCGGGCTCGACGTCGTCAAGGCGGCGCTGCTCGGCGCCGAGAGCTTCGGCTTCGGCACCGCGCCGATGGTGGCGCTCGGCTGCAAGTACCTGCGCATCTGCCACCTCAACAACTGCGCTACCGGCGTCGCGACCCAGAACGACACGCTGCGCGACGATTACTTCGTCGGCACCGTCGACATGGTCATCAACTTCTTCCGTTTCGTCGCACAGGAAACGCGCGAACTGCTCGCGCAGCTCGGCGCGCGCAGTATCGAGGAGATCATCGGCCGCACCGACCTGCTCGAGCTCGTCGAGGGCGAGACCGACAAGCAGCGCAATCTCGACCTCCGCCCGATCCTCGGCAACGACCTGAGCCTGCCGCAGCCGAACCACTGTGTCACGCCGAGCAATCCGCCACTCGATCGCGGCGAGCTCGCCGAGCGCATGGTCGAGACGATGCTGCCCGCCATCGAAGACCGCAGCGGCGGCGAGTTCGCCTTCCCGGTGATCAACAGCAATCGCGCCATCGGGGCGCGCGTTTCCGGCGAGATCGCGCGCCGCTACGGCAACCACGGTCTCGAGACGCCGGTCACGGTGCGCCTGACCGGCACGGCGGGGCAGAGCTTCGGCGTCTGGAACGCCGGCGGCCTGCACATGTACCTCGAGGGCGACGCCAACGACTACGTCGGCAAGGGCATGGCCGGGGGCAAGCTGGTGCTGTATCCGCCGCGTGGCGGCAACGTCGATACCCGCACCACCCCGATCATGGGCAACACCTGCCTGTACGGCGCCACCGGCGGCAAGTTGCTGGCGGCAGGCACCGCGGGTGAGCGCTTCGCGGTGCGCAACTCGGGCTGTCACGCCGTCGTCGAGGGCGCCGGCGATCACTGCTGCGAGTACATGACCGGCGGAGTGGTCACCGTGCTCGGTCCGACCGGCTACAACTTCGGCGCCGGCATGACCGGGGGCTTTGCCTACGTGCTCGACCTCGACCGCAGCTTTGCCGACAAGTACAACTACGAACTGGTGGAGATCAATCGCATCGCCACCGAATACTGCGAGTCCTACCGCCAGCACCTGCAGGGCATCATCGCCGAGTTTGTCGCCGAAACCGGCAGCGACTGGGGGCGCGAGATTCACGACAACTTCCACGATTTCGTGCCGCGCTTCTGGCTGGTCAAGCCGAAGGCCGCGAGCCTGCGCAGCCTGATGGACAGCGTCCGCGCCAGTCCGCAGTAAGGCCCGGAGGAAGACTCGAATGGAAAGACTGGACAACAAGCTGCAGTTTCTCGAAGTCCGGCGCGAGGATCCGCCGAAGATTCCGGTACCCGAGCGGCGCCTGCGCTTCGTGGAAATCTACGAGCCCTACCGGCCGGTTGAGGCCACCGCGCAGGCGCACCGCTGCATCGAGTGCGGCAATCCGTACTGCGAGTGGAAGTGCCCGGTGCACAACTACATTCCCAACTGGCTCAAGCTGGTCAGCGAGGGCAACATCATCGAGGCGGCAGAGCTTTGTCACCAGACCAATACGCTGCCGGAGGTCTGTGGCCGCGTCTGCCCGCAGGACCGGCTCTGCGAGGGCGCCTGCACGCTCAATGACGGCTTCGGCGCCGTCACCATCGGCTCGATCGAGAAGCACATCACCGACACGGCCTTCGCGATGGGCTGGCGCCCGGACCTGAGCGACGTCGTCGACACCGGGCGCCGGGTCGCCGTGATCGGCGCCGGGCCCGCCGGCCTGGGCTGCGCGGACGTGCTGGTGCGTGCCGGCGTCAAGCCGGTGGTGTTCGACCGCTACCCGGAAATCGGCGGCCTGCTGACCTTCGGCATTCCCGAATTCAAGCTCGACAAGTCGGTGATCCGGCTGCGCCGGCAGATTTTCGAGGAGATGGGCATCGAGTTCCGCCTGAACACCGAGGTCGGCCGCGACGTCACCATCGACGAACTGCTCGCGGAATACGACGCGGTGTTTCTCGGTATCGGGACCTACACCGCGATGGAAGGCGGCTTCCGCGGTGAGGACCTGCCCGGCGTGATCAAGGCATTGCCGTTCCTGGTCTCGAACGTGAACCGCAACCTGGGCTTTCCGCAGCCCGACGGCAGCTTCGTCAGCATGAAGGACAAACGCGTGGTCGTACTCGGCGGCGGCGACACGGCGATGGACTGCAACCGTACCTCCGTGCGTCAGGGGGCGCGCAGCGTGCAGTGCGTGTACCGCCGCGATGAAGACAACATGCCCGGCTCGCGGCGCGAGGTGTCCAATGCCCGCGAGGAAGGGGTCGAGTTCCTGTTCAACCGGCAGCCGGTGGAAATCGTCGGCAACGAGCGCGCCACCGGCGTCAAGGTGGTGCAGACGCGGCTCGGCGCGCCCGACGCCAGCGGGCGCCGCCGGCCCGAACCGGTACCCGGCAGCGAGGAGGTGCTGCCGGCAGACGCGGTGCTGATCGCGTTCGGATTCCGGCCGAGCCCGCCCGACTGGCTGGCGCGCATCGGCGTGGACTGCGACGCCGGGGGCCGGGTCATCGCACCCGAACGGGAGGACATGCCCTTCCAGACCAGCAATCCGAAAGTCTTTGCGGGCGGCGACATGGTGCGCGGCTCGGATCTCGTGGTCACCGCGATCTGGGAAGGACGCCGCGCCGCCGAGGGCATTCTCGACTACCTGGAGGTTTGATGAGCGAACTCAAGAACGACCGCTTTCTGCGTGCCCTGAAGCGCCAGCCGGTGGATCGCACCCCGGTATGGATCATGCGCCAGGCCGGACGTTACCTGCCGGAATACCGCGCCACCCGTGCCGAGGCCGGCGGTATCATCGAACTGTTCCGCAGCGCCGAACTCGCCTGCGAAGTCACCCTGCAGCCCCTGCGCCGCTTTCCGCTCGACGCTGCGATCCTGTTCTCGGACATCCTCACCGTGCCGGACGCGATGGGCCTCGGCCTGTACTTCGAACCGGGCGAGGGGCCGTGTTTCGAGTCGCCGGTGCGCGATGCCGCGGCGGTCGACGCGCTGCCCGCGATCGACCCGACCCGCGAACTCGACTACGTGATCAATGCGGTGCGGACCATCGTGCGCGAACTCGACGGCGCGGTGCCCTTGATCGGCTTTTCCGGCAGTCCCTGGACTCTGGCGACCTACATGGTCGAGGGCGGCTCGAGCAAGGACTTCGCGCGCACCAAGACCCTCGCCTACGACCAGCCCGAGGTCATGCAGCGCCTGCTCGGCAAACTGTCGCGCGCGGTGACCGACTACCTGCTGGCGCAGATCGACGCCGGCGCGCAGGCCGTGCAGGTATTCGACACCTGGGGCGGCAGCCTGAGCGCCGCCGCGTACCGGGAATTCAGCCTGGCGCCGATGCGCGAGATCGTCGCCGGCATCAAGGCCCGGCACCCGGACTTGCCGGTCATCCTGTTTACCAAAGGCGGCGGGCTGTGGCTCGAGGCCATCGAAGCCACCGGCTGTGACGCCATCGGGCTCGACTGGACCGTCGACATCGGCGTGGCCCGGGAACGGGTGGGCGACCGCGTCGCCCTGCAGGGCAACATGGATCCGGCGGTGCTGCGGGCCTCGCCCGAGCGGATTCGCCAGGAAGTGGCGCAGATCCTCGAATCCTACGGCCGCGGGCACGGCCACGTGTTCAACCTCGGACACGGAGTGACGCCGGACATCGATCCGGATCACGTCGCCGCGATGGTCGATGCCGTCGCCGAACTGTCGCCGGCCTACAAGTCCTGAGAGTCGTTGTCCCCGCCACAGGGGACGAGGTGATCCATCGTCAGGGCCGGTTGCGCGGCGCTCGGTTTGCCGACGACCCGGGCCGGTATGCCGCTGACCAGGGTATGCGGCGGGACGTCCTTGAGCACGACACTGCCGGCACCGACCTGGGCGCCATCGCCGACGCGGATGTTGCCGAGCACCTTGGCGCCGGCACTGATCAGCACCCCGTTGCCGACCTTCGGGTGGCGGTCGCCGCTTTCCTTGCCGGTGCCGCCGAGGGTTACCGACTGCATCAGTGACACGGCGTCGCCGACGACCGCGGTCTCGCCGATCACCAGGCCGGTGGCGTGGTCGAGCAGGATGCCCTTGCCCAGGCGTGCGGCCGGGTGGATGTCGACGCCGAACTCGCAGGAGATCCGGTTCTGCAGGAACAGGGCCAGGGGAACCCGGCCACGCCGCCACAGCCAGTGGGCCACGCGGTAGGACTGCAGCGCGTGGAAGCCCTTGAAGAACAGGAACGGTGTCGCGAAATCCGAGCAGGCGGAGTCCCGCTCGTAGACGGCGACGAGATCGGCGCGTACCGCGCAGCCCAGGTCCGCGTCGCTGGCGTGCGCTTCCTCGATGATCTCGCGCAGCAGCAGCGCCGGCATCGTGTTGCCGTCCAGTTTCTGGGCAAGGTGAAAGCTCAGCGCGTCCTCCAGGGTCTGGTGCTTGAGCACCGTCGCATGCAGGAAGCTGGCGAGTTCCGCCTCCCGCTCCACCGCCTCCTGCGTCGTACGCCGGATCGCTTCCCAGATGGCGTCGTCGCCGTTCTCGCTGCCGGGCATGGCCATGTCAGCCCTCGTCTCCGCCTGCCGCGTCGAAGTGGCGCTCGCCGCGCCGTAACCGGTCGGTCAATTCTGCCAGCGCTACGGGTCTGCTGAACAGGTAACCCTGCAGGTAGTCGCAGCCGCTCGCCGCCATGTAGCGGGCCTGTTCCGGCGTCTCCACGCCTTCAGCGGTCGTGCGCAGGCGGTAGCTGCTGCTGAGCTGCATGATCACGTCGGCGATCAGCAGGCGATCGCGCTGCTCGCCCACCTCGCTGACGAAGCTGCGATCGATCTTCAGCTTCTGCACCGGGTAGCTCTTGAGCTGGTTGAGCGAGGTAAAGCCCTTGCCGAAGTCGTCCAGGGCGATCGACAGGCCGAGCTCGCGCAACTCGCCAAGTATGCGCAGACTGCGCTCGTCGGTGGCGACCAGGCGGGTCTCGGTCAGTTCGAGTTCGATCGAATCCGGCGGCACCCGGTAGCGCTCGAGCAGGGCGCCGAGCTGCACCGGAAACTGATCGTTGCGCAGTTCGACCGCGGAGACGTTGACCGCGAGCACGATCGGCTGCAGTTCCGCGTCGAGCCACTCGCGTACCTGGCGGCAGGCCTGCTCGAGCACCCACAGGTCGATGTCCCGCATCATGCCGGTGGACTCGGCAATCTGGATGAACTCGTCGGGCGGCACCCGGCCGAGTTCCGGCTGTTCCCAGCGCAGCAGGATTTCGCCGCCGCGGATTTCGCGCGTGCGGGCATCGACGTAGGGCTGGCAGAGCACGTGGAATTCGTCGCGCTCGAGGGACCGGCGCAGCGCGTCCTGGATCTGCTGCTTGCGCCGGATCGATGCGGCCAGATCCGACGAGAAGAAGTAGTAGCTGTGTTTGCCGGCCATCTTGGCCTGGAACATCGCCGCGTCGGCGTGGTGGTAGAGCTGCTCGGCGTCACTGGCGTCGTCCGGGTACAGGGCGATGCCGATGCTGGCGAGGATCTTCAGCGATTTGCCCTCGATCGGGCAGGGTTGCTCGCAGGACACCAGGATGCGCTCGGCGACCAGGGTCGCGTCGCTGCTCTCCTTCAGGTCGAGCAGGATGGCGAACTCGTCGCCGGCGATGCGCGCGATCGGCGCGCCGGGACGATCTTCGCTCGACTCGCCATCGCCGACGAGCAGCAGGTCCGAATCGCGGGTGACCTCACGCAACCGCCGGGCGAACTCGATCAGCAGCTGGTCGCCGGCCGTATGGCCGTAGTTGTCGTTGACCTGCTTGAAATTGTCGAGATCGACGAACAGCAGGGCCACGCGTTCGCCGCGGCGCCGCGCCCCGGCGATGAAGCGCGCGCACAGGCGCTGGAACATTCGGCGGTTCGCCAGGCCGGTCAGCGCGTCGTGGCTGGCGAGGTCCTCGGCCTGCGCACGGGCGCTTTCCGCCGACTCCATGATCTGCGAGAAGTTGGCCGCCAGGTCGTGGATCTCGTCGGTCCTCGCGTAGCTCGCGACGTCGATCGGTTCCCCGCGCGCGCGGCGGCGCACGTCCGCGGCGAGGCGCTCGATCGGTCTTACGAAAGCGGCCCGCGTGACCAGGGTCAGCAGGCCTGCACCACCGAGCAGGGCGATGGCCAGGATCTGCAGGCTGGTATTGCGCAGCGGGGCCCAGTGGCGGTCGAAGATCCGCTCCGGCACCAGGGCCAGCAGGCGCCAGTCGCCGTACTGGGTTCCGACCATGCGCAGGTCCGCGGTGTCGAGCCGGATCACCTGGCCGGCGGATGCCGTCGAGGCGAGCACCTCCTGCGGCAGGCTGCGGTCGGGCTCCGAGTCGAACAGGATCGCTTCGACTTCCGGGTCGAGCAGCAGCAGTCGCGCCTCGAACGGCTCGAGCGCCTCGATCGCCGTACTGGCGGCCCGCCTCAGGTCGAAGCGCAGCAGCAGCGTGCCTTCGGCGGTGCGCGGTGCCAGCAGGCCGGGCAACGACTCGATCAGGGGAATGCGATGCGCCATGAGCAGGGTCGGCACGCCACCGGCGGCCTGGAAATAGCTGCGGCTGCGGTCGTCGCGGGCGGCAAAGTCGCCCAGCAGCGAGCGCGTCAACTCGTCCGGTTGCCACAGCGGGCTGCGCTCGATGCCGAGAGCCAGTTCGAGCCCGCCGTCGGGCTCGTAGTACTCGATGGCGAACAGGCCGTCGAAGCCCTCGATGGTGCGTCGCATCGCCTGCAGCAGGCGCGGCTCGAGCAGGGTGCTGCGCAACGGTCCCGGTTCCTGCTCGACGTACTGGCGAAACGCGAAGTTCTGACTCAGATTCACGCCGTTGATGGCTGCAAACCCGTTGTAGGTGGCCAGCGCGGCGGCGAGCCGGTCGACGGCGCTGACCAGCGACGCCCGCGTCGCGCGATCCACGGTCACGCTGATGAACTGCACGCTGAGCGCGCCGAGCAGGCCCAGCAGCGCCAGCACCACCGGCAGCAGGGTCGTGAAGATCTGCGTCCTAATCTTCATGCCGGTGCATCGTGACGGTGTAGCGGATCTGGTGGCGCAGGCGGATCGCTTCCAGGCTTTCGAGGGCGCGATAGGGAATCATCGGGGCCGCGAGGTCCCCGGGCGGGAAGATCAGCGGGTTGTCGCGCAGAGCCTCCGGCAGCAGCGGCAGGTAACCGTCGACGGTGGCGGGAAACTCGGTGTCGATGACCGTCTGCGCCGCCTGTTCGGGGCGGGTCAGGAAACGCAGCAGTGAAAGGGCCGCGTCCGGGCGCTCGCTGGTGGTGACGATCGCCAGGCAGTCGACCCACAAGGGGACGCCGTCGCGCGGATAGACGAACTGCCAATCGCCCGGCAGCTCGGTCTCGATGATCAGGAAATCGCCGCCGTACAGGCTGAGCGCGACCAGTTGCTGCAGGTTGTCCGGGCGCCGGCGAATGTTGAGCGAGTAACCGAAGTGCATCAGGTCCGGGGCCACCCGCGACAGCAGCTGGTAGGCGTCCAGCAGCTCGGCGCGCTCCTCGGTAGCGAAGTGGTGCCCCAGTGCCAGCAGTGCGCTGCCGACCAGCGAGGCCGCGCTGTCCTCGAGCACGACCCGGCTCGGGTAGCGCCCGGGCAGTTCGAAGAACTCGCGCCAGGTACCGGGCCCTTCTGTGATGAGATCACTGCGGTAGGCGAAGCCGAGCGTGCCCCACAGGTAAGGCAGGCCGTGGTCGCCGCAGGCGCGGCGGAACCGGGAGTCGATCCGTGCATACGCGTCATCGAGACGACCCGCCAGGGACAGCACGACGCCGCCTTGAGCGTAGGAGGGCAGGGTATCGGAGTCCACGACGACGATATCGAAATCCGGCGGCAGACTGCCGAGCATGCGCTCGTCCCGGCGTTGCTCGTTGACAAAGGTCAGCAGCGCCGTGGGCACGCCACTGTCCGCGGTGAAACGCGCGAGCACGGTATCGGAGAAGTAGCCGCCCCAGGTGAAAATCCGCAGCGGGCCATCGCTGTCGACCTCGTGAGCGCGGGCGTCGACCGCGAAAAGAGTGAGCACGAGCAGCAGGCAGGGCAGACTTCGCATCGGAACCGCGGGGAGTTTCTGCTGGAGGATACCGGGAGTTTACGCTACGGTCGGGCAGTTTCCAGCCAGGCCCTGTGGGGCGGTGATCGAGCCGATGCAAAAAGACCTGCGTCCCTACTGGGTCAAGAGCCTG
>CAZOUC010000083.1:0-4451 GCA_964582825.1 uncultured Enterobacteriaceae bacterium
GTGACGTTGGGGAAATCGAGTCCCTTGGCGATCATCTGCGTGCCGACCAGGATCATCGGGTCGCCCCTGTCGACTTCGTCGAGAAGGCGGTCCATGGCCTCGCGGCGCTGCGTGCTGCCGCGATCGACGCGCCGGACCGGCACCTGCGGGAACAAGCGCTGCAGGGTATGTTCGCAGCGCTCTGTGCCCTGGCCGAGCGGCACCAGTTCCTCGCTGTGACAGCGCGGGCAGCTCGCCGGTATCCGGCGACGCCGATCGCAGTGGTGGCACCACAGGCAGTCGGCGTCACGGTGCAGGGTCAGGCGGGCATCGCAGTGCCCGCAGCCGGCCGTCCAGCCGCAATCGTGGCACATCAGCACCGGCGACCAGCCGCGGCGATTGAGGAATACCAGCACCTGCTCACGCTGCTCGAGGGCGGCGCCGATAGCGCCGATCGCGGTCGGCGACAGTCCGGCCTGCAGCGGCTGGTGGCGGATGTCGACGAGCCGCCACCGCGGTGGCTGGGCCTCGCCGGCGCGGCGCGTCAGTTGGACGAGCCCGAAGCGGCCCGAGTCGGCGTTGGCCAGGCTCTCGGTCGATGGCGTCGCCGAACCCAGCACGATCGGCACGCCGGCGCTGCGGGCCCGATAAATCGCCACGTCCCGGGCCGAGTAGCGGAAGCCTTCCTGCTGCTTGTAGGAGGCGTCGTGCTCTTCATCGACGATCACCAGGCCGAGCTGCGGCAGCGGTGCGAACACCGCCGAGCGGGTGCCGATCAGAACGCGCAGGTCGCCGCGCGCGGCGGCCTGCCAGGCGCGCAGCCGGTCGCCGCTGCTCAGCGCCGAGTGAAGCACGGCGACGCCGTCGCCTAGACGCCGCTGGTAGCGCTGGCGGGCCTGCGGAGTCAGGCCGATTTCGGGTATCAGTACGAGCACCTGCCGGCCGGCCTGCAGCACCGCTTCGATGGCATGCAGGTATACCTCGGTCTTGCCGCTGCCCGTGACCCCGTGCAGCAGCTGGCAGTGGTAGCGGTCAAGGTCAGCCAGAATGGCCGCGACCGCCGCCGCCTGCTCGTCGCTGAGGCTCGGGCGCGCAGCGACGACCGGGCCGGTCGCTGGCGGCATGACCGGACCGGCCTGCTCGTCCTGCGAGCGTGCCAGCCCGCGCTTGACCAGCGAGCGCAGAATCGCCGGGTCGATCTGCAGTGCCGCCAGTTCGGAACGTCGCAGTACGCCACGCTGCTTGAGTTCCGCAAGCGCGAGGGCCTGCTTCGGCGCCCGGGCGAGGGCGTCGTCAGCAAGCCCGAGAGCGGCCGTCGTCGGCAGCCAGCAGCGCTCGCCACGCGGCGGTCGGCTCGCGCGCAATGCCACCGGCAGGGCGGCGTGCAGCACTTCGCCGATCGGCGCGTGGTAGTAGTCGGCCGCCCAGCGGCACAGCGCCAGGATCGGCGCCGGCAGGCTGGGCTCGGCTTCGAGAACCCGCGCGACCGGACGCAGGCGGTTTGTCGGCAATTCGGAGGCCACCGGCGCCTCGAGCACGACGCCGACCAGGCGCCGTCCGGCGAACGGCACCAGTACGCGCGTGCCGGGGCGGGGCGGGTCGGTCCCGTCGGCGGGCAGGTAGTCGAATGCCCGCCGCAGCGGTACCGGAACGGCGATGCGCCAGACCTGCCGGGCGCTGCTCATCGCCGTCCCGACGAATACTGTGGACAATGCACACCGCGCTGCCCGCGCCTTGTTATCCAAGGCATTTCTGGTAAGATGCGCGGCTCGCTGAGGCTCGCGCTCACGCCGCGCGACCCTCGACAGGTAACAGGTGATTCATGAAAGCTGACATTCATCCTAAGTACCAGGAGCTCGTCGCGACCTGCAGCTGCGGCAACGTCATTCGCACGCGATCCACCCATGGCGGCGAAATGCACATCGAAGTCTGCTCGCAGTGCCATCCTTTCTATACCGGCAAGCAGAAGGTGCTCGATACCGGCGGCCGCATCGACCGCTTCAAGAAGCGCTTCGGCTCCCGCGGAGGGGCGCGCAGCGCCTGAGTCCGGCGCCGCACGGCAAGTCAGACGCCGCGCCCCCGGGCGCGGCGTTTTTGTATCCGGATCTGCACTCGGGCGGGCCGGCATCGGCGCCCGCTAGAAGATCGATTCCGGAACAGCCTCGGTGTCCGCGTAGGGGTCGCGGTAGTCCTCTTCCGGGGAGGCCTCGTCCGGCAGGTTCTCGGTACGGAACAGTTCGAAGATCGCATCGCCCTGCTCCGGGCGTGCCTGCAGCCCCGTTTTCGGGTCGATGCGCACACTCGCCAGTCCCGCCGGACGCGGCCGCTGCACGTCCGGCACGTCGCGGCTCGCCTCGCGCATGTACTCGATCCAGATCGGCAACGCGGCCGAGCCGCCGTATTCCTGCCGCCCGAGCACACGGTTGTCGTCAAAGCCCAGCCAGGCGGTGGTCACGACGGGGCCGATGTAGCCCGAGAACCAGGCATCGGTCGGCCCGTTGGTGGTGCCGGTCTTGCCGGCGACGTCGCCGCGCTCGAGCACCAGGGCCTTCTTGCCGGTACCGATCCGCACCACGTCGCGCAGCATCGTGTCGATGATGTAGGCGACCCGCTCCTCGATGACGCGCTCGGCGCGTGGCGCCGGCAATTCGTCTGCTGCCGGCTGCTGACCGAGCAGCATTTCCAGGTTGGCCGCCTCGACCGGCGCAGCGTCGGCGTCGTCCGTCGGCTCCTGGCAGGGGAAGCAGGCGACTTGCGGCTCGGCCCGCTCGAGCACCTCGCCGTCGAGGTTCTCCACGCGCTCGATGAGGTAGGGCTCGATGCGAAAACCGCCGTTGGCGATCGCGGCAAACGCGGCCGCCATCCGTAACGGCGTTTCGGAGTGCGTGCCCAGGGCCAGGGACAGGTCGCGGGGCATCTCCCGACGATCGAAGCCGAAGCGGCCGAGGTAGTCGATCGCGTTGCCGACGCCGTACTCCTTGAGCAGGCGGATCGAGACCAGGTTGCGGGAGAACACCAGGGCCGTGCGGAGGCTGGTCGGGCCGTAGAAGCGACCGCTGTCGTTTTCCGGCCGCCAGGCCGCTTCCAGCTGACGGTCATCGAATACGATAGGCGCGTCGTTGATCAGCGACGCCGGCGTGAAGCCGTGTTCCAGGGCTCCGGCATAAACGAAGGGCTTGATGCTCGAGCCGGGTTGTCGTTTGGCCTGTGTCGCCCGGTTGAACTTGCTGGCGTAGAAGTCGAAGCCGCCAACGACGGCGCGGATGGCGCCGTCGCGAGCATCCAGTGACACGAGCGCACCCTGTACCTCGGGCAGCTGCGCGAGGCGCCAGCCGTTGCCGTCGCGGTATACCCGCACCAGGTCGCCGAGCGCGACCACGTCGGCCGCCGTCTCGGGCAGCGTCGTCACGCGGTCGACGGTAATGTAGCGGCGCCACTCGCTGAGCCCGTCGTCCCAGTCGAGCTCGATGGTCTCGTCGTCGCCGATCAGCACGCTGATCGACTGCTCCCGCACCTCGCTGACGAAGCCGGGCTGCAGTCCGCCCGGGCTGTCGGTGTTCGCGAGCACCTCGAGCCAGCGCTGGCGGCTGGTGGCCGCGTCGTTCACCCAGACGTTGCGTTCCCAGCCGCGCAGGCCATGGCGCAGGTCGTAATCGAGCAGTCCGTCCCGAACCGCCCGGTTGGCCTGTTCCTGCAGTCGCCCGTCGAGAGTCGTGTGGACCACGAAGCCGTCGACGTAGGCGCGCGGGCCGTAGCGATCGAGCACTTCCCGGCGCACCATTTCGGCAACGTAACCGGCGTCTATGTCGGCCTGGGCGCCATGGTAGGCGGCGGTCAGAGGTTGCGCCCTGGCTTCGAGGTACCCGGCCTCGTCGATGTACTCGAGCTGGCGCATGCGGCCGAGTATCCAGTTGCGTCGAATCCTGGCGCGCTCCGGATTGACCAGCGGGGTGATCGAGGACGGGGCCTTCGGCATGCCGGCGATCATCGCGTACTCGGCAAGCGTGAGTTCGTTGATCGAGCGGCCGTAATAGACCTGCGCAGCGGCCGCGACGCCGTAGGCGCGGGCGCCGAGGTAGATCTTATTGAGATACAGTTCAAGGATTTCCTCCTTGCCCAGTTGCCGCTCGATCTGCAGAGCGAGGAGAATCTCGTTGAACTTGCGCAGGAAGGTCTGTTCGCGACTGAGCAGATAGTTGCGGGCGACCTGCATGGTGATGGTGCTGCCGCCGGAACGGATGCGACCGCTTGCCGCCAGCTGGATTGCCGCGCGGACAAGACCTGCCACGTCGACGCCGCCGTGCTCGTAGAAGCGGTCGTCCTCTGCGGCCAGCACCGCAAGGCGCATCGGCTCGGGGATCTGCGCGTAGGGCAGGGGCGTACGGCGCATTTCGCCGAATTCACCGAGCAGCTGGCCGTCCTGGCTGTAGACGCGCAACGGCACCTGCAGGCGTACGTCGCGCAGCGCGTCG
>CAZOUC010000083.1:4461-8579 GCA_964582825.1 uncultured Enterobacteriaceae bacterium
GACCGGAGGCAGGCCCGGACTGAGAAAGAGGTAGGTGCCGCTGAGGACCAGAATCGAGCCGGCGGTGGCGGCCAGAGACAGCCACAGCAGGCCGGTCAGCAGGGTGCGTTTGCGCATCGGGTCGCTGGAATTAGGTACAAAAGTTGCTACCCTAGGTCAGGAACTGAGAACGGCGTCGGAATTATAAAGAAAATCTTTTCATGCCAGGTAAATAGACTACGCTTATAACTGGCTGACCCCGGCTCAGACCGTGTCGGGGGGCGATTGGTTCAAGTACGCATCGGGAAATCAACGTGTTGGGGCTATTCAAACGCCGGGCGGTCCCGGTACTGGGGATCGATATCAGCTCTACCTCGGTAAAGCTGCTCGAGCTCAGTCGCAGCGGGGGACGCTACACCGTCGAGAGCTACGCGGTGATGCCGATGCCGCCGAACTCGGTCGTCGAAAAGAACATCACCGAGCCGGAAGCGGTGGTGCAGACCCTCAGCGACGTGGTCAAGCGCAGCCGCACCAAGCGGCGTGACGTGGCCGTCGCGGTCGCCGGTTCTGCGGTTATCACCAAGCTGATCGACATGGACGCCGACCTGTCCGACGACGCCATGGAAGCGCAGATCAACGTTGAGGCGGATCAGTACATCCCGTACCCGCTCGACGAGGTCGCGATCGATTTCGAAGTCCAGGGCCCGTCCGAACACGGCGGTGGCAAGAACGAAGTGCTGCTCGCCGCCTGCCGTCGCGAGAACGTCGAATCGAGGGTGGACGTGCTGGAATCCGCGGACCTGACCCCGCGCGTCGTCGACGTCGAGGTCTACGCCATGGAGCGCGCCTACGCGCTGGTCGAGGACCAGCTCCACCTCGACGAGGACGCCACCGTGGCGATCGTCGACATCGGCGCGACGATGACCACCCTGAGCGTGCTCAACAAGGGGCAGACCATCTACACGCGCGAACAGCTGTTCGGCGGCAAGCAACTCACCGAGGAGATCCAGCGTCGCTACGGTCTGTCGCTGGAAGAAGCGGGCCTCGCCAAGAAAGAGGGGGGGCTGCCGCAGGATTACGAGTCCGAGGTGCTCGAACCGTTCAAGGAGGCGGTGATACAGCAGGTCACGCGCTCCCTGCAGTTCTTCTTCTCCTCGACCCAGTACAACGACGTCGACCACGTGCTGCTGGCCGGTGGCGTCGCCGCCCTCGAAGGCCTGGCCCAGGCGGTGGAAGAGAAACTCGGCACGCCGACCACCGTGGTCAATCCTTTCGCCAACATGGCCGTGGCCTCCCGGGTCAACTCCTCGGCGCTGGCCAATGACGCTCCGGCGCTGATGATTGCCTGCGGCCTGGCGATGAGGAGTTTCGACTGATGGCGAATATCAACCTCCTCCCCTGGCGCGACGAGCGGCGTGAACAGCAGCGCAAGGAGTTCTACACGATCCTTGGCCTCGTCGCGATCGTCGGTGTGCTGTGCATCGTCGCGGCGCACCTGTTCGTGCAGGGCCAGATCGAGTACCAGAACGAACGCAACGCCTACCTGCAGAGCAACATCAACGACCTCAACAAGCAGGTCGAGGAGATCAAGGGCCTGCAGCAGCGCCGCGCCGAACTGCTCGAGCGCATGCAGGTGATCCAGGACCTGCAGGGCAACCGACCGCTGATCGTGCACCTGTTCGAGGAACTGGTGACCGCGCTGCCGCCGGGCCTGTACTTCCGGTCGATACAGCGCCAGGGCGACGTCGTGACGATCGACGGGACCTCCGAGTCCAACCCGCGCATTTCCAGCCTGATGCGGTCCCTGGACGAGGAAGATCACTATCGCAGCCCCAACCTGCGCAGCGTTACCGAGACCGACGCGCCCGACTTCGGCGCGCAGGCGAGTGATTTCCGCATGACGGTCAACGTCGAAGTGCCCACCGCACAGAACCAGGAAGGAGGGGGCTGATCATGGCTCTGGCAGATTCCCTTCGCTCGCTGCGCGAGATCGACTTCAACGACCTGACCCTCGACACGATCGGCTCCTGGCCGATGCCGATGAAAGTTCTGGTATGGGTGGTCGTGTTCGGCGTGGTGGTCTTTCTCGGCTACAACTACCACCTGAAGGCGATGCAGAGCAGCCTCGACGACGCCGTGGCCCAGGAGAACAGGCTGCGCGAGGAGTTCAAGCAGAAGGCCTTCCAGGCCGCCAATCTCGATGCCCTGCGCCAGCAGCTGGTCGAGATGGAAGAGCAGTTCGGCGCCCTGCTCGGCCAGCTGCCGGCCGACACCGAGGTGCCGGGCCTGCTCGAGGACATCACCGAGCGCGGGCTCGAGTCCGGGCTGGAATTCAACAGCATCGCGCTGCAGCCCGAGCGCGTCGCGCCGCTGTTTATCGAACTGCCGATCGACATCAACGTGACCGGCAGCTACCACGACTTCGGGTCCTTCGTGTCGCTGGTGGCGGACATGCCGCGCATCGTGACCCTGCACGACTTCTCGATCTCGCCGATCGGTGAGTCGTCGCGCCTGCAGATGCGCATCCAGGCGAAAACCTACCGCTACAAGGGAGAGGGCTGACCATGCTGCGCCTCGCCTCGATACTCCTGGTTGGCCTCTGCATCAGCCTGACCGGCTGCAGCCAGGGCGGCTTTTCCGACCTGGACCAGTACATGGCGGAAATGCGCGCCCGCCCCGTGGGGCAGATCGACCCGATTCCCCCGATCAAGGCCACCCAGTCGGAACAGTACGACGTGCAGACCGCGCGGGCGCCCTTCGAGCGGCCGCTGCCGGCCGAAGTCGTTATCGGCGAAGAGCAGTTGATCACGCTGGCGCCGCGCGCCAAGCAGTACCTCGAAAACTTCTCTCTCGACTCGCTGTCGATGGTCGGCACCCTGGAACGTGACGGCATCCTGTGGGGGCTGGTCACCGATCCGGATGGCGCGGTGCACCGGGTTCGCGAAGGCGACTACGTCGGCACCAACAACGGCGAGATCCTCGACATCACGCCGACCCTCATTCAGATTCGTGAAGCCACCCCGAGCGGGGTGGACAACAAATACGTACCCAGGGCGCGGCAGCTCTCGCTCCGGGAACGGAACTAGGATCGCGGAGACGTTATGAACAGCGTAGCAATGACTTCTTGTGCAGATCGGTGGACCTCGGTCCGCGCGTCCGGCCGACGCCTGGGCGTGGTGGCGACCGCCGCGCTGGCGCTGCTGCTGCAGGCGCTCTCCGGCGTGGCCGCCGCCGTCGAGATGAACTCGATCGACTTCAACTCGCTGCCCGGTGGCCGTTTCGAGATCCGCATGGGATTCGACAGCCGCCCGCCCGAGCCGCAGGGCTTTACGATCGAGCGGCCGGCCCGCATCGCGCTGGACCTGCAGGGCGTGTCGTCGTCGCTCGAGCAGAAGAGCCACTCGCTCGGTTTCGACAACGCGCAGGAGGTCAAGGTCCTGACGGCCGGAGGACGCACGCGGGTCATCATCGAGCTGGTCGACCTCGTGCCCTACGACACCACGATCGAGGGCAACGAACTGGTCGTCGCCGTGGGCAGCGGCGGCTCCCGCGATTTCATCAAGGAAACGCCGACCGCGCTGACCCGCTACGCCGCGCCGTCCGGCGCGCCGGCGCCTGCCGGCGCCACCGCGATCACCGACTTCGAGTTCGAGCGCGGTGACGAGGGCGAAGGCCGCATCGTGCTGTCCCTGTCCGACTCGAACGCCGACATGGACGTCAGCCTCGAGGGCAACACCATCCGCCTCAATTTCTTCGACACCACGGTGCCGGAGAACCTGATGCGGCGCTACGACGTCACCGATTTCGCGACCCCGGTCAGCTTCGTCGACGTCAAGACCGTCGGCCAGCGGGTCGACATCGACATCCGCGCTTCCGGCGAGTACGACTACCTGGCGTACCAGGCGGACAACACCTACGTCGTGTCGGTCAAGCCGCTGACGCGGGAAGAGATCGAGCTCAAGGAGCAGGAGTTCCAGTTCGTCGGCGAGAGCCTGTCGCTGAACTTCCAGGACATCGAAGTGCGCGCGGTGCTGCAGCTGATCGCCGACTTCACCGACCTCAACCTCGTCGCCAGTGACACGGTCACCGGGCGCATCACCCTGCGCCTGCAGAACGTGCCCTGGGACCAGGCCCTCGAC
>CAZOUC010000084.1:0-8537 GCA_964582825.1 uncultured Enterobacteriaceae bacterium
GAGCAGGCCACGCGTGTACGGGTGGCGCGGCTGCTCGAACAGGGTCTCGATCGGCGCCGCTTCGATGATGCTGCCGCAGTACATGACGATCGCCCGGTGGCAGCTCTCGGCGACGACCCCGAGGTCGTGGGTCACGAGCACCACCGACATGCGGAACTGGTCCTGCAGTTTGACGATCTGCTCCATCACCTGCGCCTGGGTCGTCACGTCGAGCGCCGTGGTCGGCTCGTCGGCGATCAGCAGCTTCGGTTCGCAGCACAGCGCCATGGCGATCATCACCCGCTGGCGCATGCCGCCGGAGAGCTGGTGCGGGTACTCGTCGACGCGCTTCTGCGGCACCGGGATGCCCACGGTGGCGAGCATGTCGATCGCCTCGGCGCGGGCCTGTCGCGCCGACAGCTTCTTGTGGCGGCGCAGGATATCGACCATCTGGTTGCCGACCGTGAACACCGGGTTCAGGGCGGTCATCGGTTCCTGGAATATCATCGAGATGTCGCGGCCGCGCATGGCCTGCATCTCCTGCTCGCTGATCCGCGTGAGGTCGCGCCCTTCGAACTCGATGCTGCCCTGGACGATGCGTCCCGGCGGCATCGG
This sequence comes from uncultured Enterobacteriaceae bacterium, assembly GCA_964582825.1. Classification (GTDB taxonomy): domain Bacteria; phylum Pseudomonadota; class Gammaproteobacteria; order Pseudomonadales; family UBA5518; genus CAZOUC01. The sequence continues at coordinate 595 of CAZOUC010000084.1, forward strand.
GATCAGGCGCAGCAGGGTCAGGCCGGTGACGGTCTTGCCGCAGCCCGACTCGCCAACGAGGCCGATGGTCTCGTTCGGATACACGTCGAAACTGACATTGTCGACGGCGCGCACGGCGCCGTGCGGCGTGTTGAACTCGACCACCAGGTCGCGCACCCGCAGCAGGGGCTGTCCGCTATTCATCGGCGACCTTCTTCGGGTCGAGTGCGTCCTGCAACGCGTCCGAGAACATGTTGAAGGCCATCACCAGCACGAACATGAAGATCGACGCGGCGAGGAAGTTGTTGAAGAAGCCGGCCAGCACCTCCTGCGTGGATTCCGAGATCATCAGGCCCCAGCTGACGCCGTCCTTCACCCCGAGGCCGAGGAAGCTCAGGATCACCTCGGACTTGATCGCGGCGACGAACACGATGGTCGCCTGCACCAGCAGGATGTGGAAGGTGTTGGGCAGTATGTGCCTGTAGATGATGGTCAGCTGCGGCACCCCGATGGCCCGCGCAGCCTCGACGAACTCGAAGTTCTTCAGCTTGATGACCTCGCCGCGCACCAGACGGCCGGTGGTGGTCCACAGGGTCGTCACCATGGCGATGTGCATCGACCAGGGATTGCCCTCGAGCGCGTAGGCGACGGCAGCGACGAACAGGTAGAACGGGATCGAGTCGAGCACGCCCATCAGCCACAGCACGACGCTGTCGGACCAGCGGCCGCTGAAGAACCCGGCAATGGCGCCGAGCACGGCGCCGAGGATCGTCGACAGCACCGCCACGACCAGTCCGATCTCGAACGCGGTCTTGGTGCTGTACAGGCTGCGCTGGAAGATGTCCTGGCCGATGATGTTGGTGCCGAACCAGTACTCGGCGCTCATGCCGCCCCATTTCGGGCCGTCGACGTCGCTCCAACCGGTCGCCCAGATGCCGAACCAGACGCCGAGGGCGATAACGAAGTACAGCAGCACGACGCCGAGGCCGATCATGCCGAGCCGGTCGCGACGGAACTTGTAGAGGGCCTTGCCCCAGATCGATTCGCGGTGCGCGGGCGCGGCACCGGCGTCGACGGTGTCCAGTACGGCGTCGTTCATTTCAGGGTCACCCGCGGGTCGACGACGCGATACAGGATGTCGGTGATCAGCAGGGTGATGACGAACAGCACCGCGGTCAGGCCGACGACGGCCTTGAGGATCGGCTGGTCACCGGTGGTGATCGCGTCGTAGGTGACCTTGCCGATGCCGGGGATGCCGAAGTAGCTCTCGATGATCAGGCTGCCCGATACGACCACCAGCGGGATCGAGAACATGATCCGCGTGATGATCGGAATCAGCGAGTTCTTCAGGATGTTCTTGTACAGCAGCTTGCCCGGCGGCGTGCCGAAGGCCCTGGCGGTGCGGACGTGGTCGCGGGTCATTTCCTCGACGATCACGGCGCGGTAGAAGCGCGTGTTGTAACCGAGCGACACGAACACCGTCGCCAGGGTCGGTACCGTCACGTAGCTGAGGTAGTCGCCGAGCGAGTTCACGTTCCAGCCGCGCACCGGGAAAGCGTTCAGGCCGTAGCTGGACGAGAACAGGATCTGGAAGCCGATCACGACGATCAGGAAGCTGATGCTCATGCCGACGACGGCGAAGCCCATGATCGCCTTGTCGACGAAGCCGCTGCGGTAGTACGCGGCGATCAGCGCCAGCACGACCCCGAGTACGTTGCCGAGGATGAAGCCCGGGGTGATCAGCGCCAGCGAGATCGGCACGGTGCGCGCCAGGATGCTGCTGACCGGCTCGCCGGTCGAATCCGAGGCGCCGAAGTCCAGGGTCACCATCTGCTGGAGGTATTCGAAGTAGCGGGTCAGGAACGGCCGGTCATAACCGAGCTGGTGACGGATCTCGGCAATCTGCTCCGCTGTCGGGTTCTTGCCGAGCAGTTCGTAGGTCTTGTCGGGGCCGAAGTACACCATCAGCAGAAAGCTGATGAAGGTCACGCCGAGAATCAGCGGGATGCCGCCCAGCAGCTTGCGAACCGTGAACTGCAGGATCTCCATGGCTCAGTCCGCTCCGTCACGGTCGACCAGGTCGACGTATTTCAGGAAGAAACCGCCGACGATTTCCCGGTCCGGCATCGCGATCACGTCCCGGTGCCAGAGCATGATGCGCGTGCGCGACAGACCGGTGATCGCGACGCAGTCGTCGATGACCATCCGGTTCATGCGCTGGTAGAGCTCGGTGCGCTCCGGCGAGGGCAGCATCACCGAGGTGATCTCGTAGAGGCGGTCGTACTCCGGGTTGCGGTAGTTGGCGTCGTTGGAGCCGGGTGAGCCGTTCGGCCCGTAGAACAGCTGCAGGGTGTTCTCGGCATCCGGGTAGTCCAGACCCCAGCCCTTCGAGACGAAGGGCAGGGTGCTGTTTTTCCAGGCGCGGCTGATGTCACCGAAGGTGGCGAACTGTTTCAGCACGATCTTCTCGGGCGGATAGCCGATCTTCTTCATCTGGCCGCGGAACTGCTCGTAGAACTGCCGGGCCTGTACCGAGGCGGTGGTGCCGTAGACGATCTCCGGCAGGTTGTCCTCGTTCCAGCCGCCCTCGGCGAGGAGGCGCTTCGCTTCCTCGATGTCCAGCGTGACGCTGTCGCGGGGCAGGTCCGGGTCGAACTCGGGCGTCGCCGGTGGAATGATGCCCGGGAACACGTAGCCGAGGCCGTAGTAGAAGCTCTCGTTGCGCTTGTCCCAGTTGAAGCCGCGGATCATCGCGCAGCGCAGCAGCGTGTTGCGGCGTTCGCGAACCGGGTCGTCGTTGTAGCCGATCTCGGGAAAGTCCATGTTGAAGGCGCTGAACACGAAGCCGGCTTCGACGTAGTCCTTCATGTGATAGCGCGCGGCGAGCTGCGGCGTCAGCCGGATCGGGTCCTTGGAGACGAGAATGTTGTCGACCTGCTCGTTCGGTACGGTCGAGAACTGCACCTCGTTGCCCTTGGTGAACGAGTTCCAGCGCGCTGCGCTCTCGGCGATGAAGTGGATTTCGAGCCGGTCCAGGAATGGCGGCACGCGCCCGTCGATCGCCTCGACGCCGGTAAAGCCCTGCGTGTCCGGGTCGTAGCCCTCGGCCCGGATGTCCACCGGTTCGCGCCGGTAGTTCGGGTTGCGCTCGAAGACGATGCGCGAGCTGTCGTAGGAGATCACCCGGAACGGTCCCGAGCCGACCGGTTTCGACGCGAAACCCTTGCCGTAATACTCGACGGCCTCGCGCGGCACCACGGCGGAGTAGCCCTGCGCCAGCGTGAACATCAGTTGCGGGAACGGCTTTACGAGACGGATCCTAACCGTGTAGCGATCGAGCGCGCGCAGGCCCTCGACCTCGTCGGCGTAGTCGGAGCCGCGATCCTTCCAGGCGTCGAGGTCGACAATCCGCCCCTGCCACATCCAGGCCCCCTGGGAGCGCATCGCCGGGTCGAAGTGACGCTTGAGCGAGTAGACGAAATCCTGCGCCGTGACTTCGCGACCGACGCCGTCCTCGAAGGCCGGATCGTCGACGAAACGCACGCCTTCCTTGATGCGAATGGTATAGGTCAGGCCGTCCGCGGAGATCTCGGGCATCGCGGCGGCCAGGTTCGGCTTGAGTTCGTACGGCCGTGCCAGGTACTTGAAGGAAAACAGGGTGTCGTAGGCGTTCAGCACCACCGTGTTGGCGTAGATGTTGGCGGACTGGACCGGGTCGATGCTCGACGGGGCCTGGTCCATCGAGTGCCGATAGACCTTGAGGCCGGCGTCGTCGCGCGGCTGGCGCGGGGTATCGCCGTTGCCGCAGGCGCTCAGCGCCGCGATGCACAGCAGGATGGTCAGGACTCGGCTCATGGGCTTCCCGTGGCAGCGCCAGCGGCAAAGGTACCACGGCCCCGCGCCGTGCTGCAGCGGGCGGCCGCCGGCGTCGCCGCGCTGTCGAGATTCGTGGGATACTTGCCGCCTTATGCTGCTGATGATCGACAACTACGATTCCTTCACCTGGAACCTCGTGCAGTACCTTGCCGAGCTGGGCGCGGAGGTCGTCGTGCATCGCAATGACGAGATCGACCTCGCCGGTATCCGCCGGCTGGCGCCGGAGCGTATCGTCATTTCCCCGGGGCCCTGCGATCCGGACAAGGCCGGCATCTCCCTGCAGGTCGTCAGCGAGCTGTCTGCCGAGCTGCCGATCCTCGGCGTCTGCCTCGGCCACCAGTGCATCGGCCAGGCGTTCGGCGGCCGCATCGTCCGTGCCGGACGGGTCATGCACGGCAAGACCTCGCCGATCCACCACCGCGCGCAGAGCGTCTTTGCCGGACTGCCGTCGCCGTTTACCGCGACGCGTTACCATTCCCTGGTGATCGAGCCCGCCTCGCTGCCCGACTGCCTCGAGGTCACGGCATGGACCGGAGACGCGGGCGGCGGGGTCGAGGAGATCATGGGCGTGCAGCACCGCGAACGCCCCCTGCACGGTGTGCAGTTTCATCCCGAATCGATACTGACCGAGCACGGCCATGCCCTGCTGGCGAATTTTCTGAGCATCACATGAGCGACGATTCCCTGGACATTCGCGCCGCCCTGGCCCGCCTCGTCGGCGGCGGCCACCTCGAGCGCGCCGAGATGCGCGCGGTGATGACCGACATCATGACCGGCGCCTGCAGCGACGCGCAGATCGGCGCCTTTCTCGTGGCCCTGCGCATGAAGGGCGAGTCGATCGCCGAGATCACCGCCGCCGTCGAGGTGATGCGCCAGCTGGCACAGGGGGTCGACGTGGGCGTCGAGCCGTTGATCGACATCGTGGGAACCGGTGGCGACGGCGCCAACCTGTTCAACGTGTCGACGGCGGCCTCGTTCGTCGCCGCCGCCGCGGGGGCCCGCGTCGCCAAGCACGGCAACCGCGGCGTTTCCAGTTCCAGCGGCAGCGCCGACGTGCTCGAGTCCCTGGGCGTCCGTGTCGGCCTGGCGCCGGAGCAGGTGGCGCGCGCGGTCCGCGAGCTCGGCATTGGCTTCATGTTCGCGCCCACCCACCACGGCGCGATGCGCTACGCGATCGGGCCGCGGCGAGAGCTCGGCATGCGGACCGTGTTCAATGTACTCGGACCGATGACCAACCCGGCGGGGGTCCGCCGCCAGCTCATCGGCACCTTCGACCCGGCGTTGTGCCGGCCGATGGCCGAGGTGCTGCGCAACCTCGGCAGCGAGCACGTCGTCGTCGTGCACGCCGAGGACGGCCTCGACGAACTCAGCCTGGCGGCGCCGAGCCGGGTCGCCGAACTCCGCGGCGGCGAGGTGACCGAGTACCGGTTGACACCGGAGGAACTGGGCCTCGAGCGGCAGGAGCTGGACGGTCTGAGCGTGGCTTCCGCCGACGAGTCGGCGGCGCTGATCCGCGACGCCCTCGGCAAACGGCGGCAGGATCGGGCGCGCAAGGCGGCCGACATGATCGCGCTGAACGCCGGTCTCGCCTGTTACGTGGCCGGCCTCGCCGACAGCCCGCGACAGGGCGTGGCCCTGGCCCAGGACCTGGTGCTGAGCGGCCAGGCGCTGGAGAAAATCGATGCCCTGGCCGCGTTCTGCGCCTGCCTGGACGAGTAAGCCGTGACCATTCTCGAGACCATCCTGGCGCGCAAGCACGAAGAGGTCGCCGAACGCGCCGGCCGCGTCGGCCTGCCGGAGCTGCGTGACCGCTGTCGCGACCTGCCGGCGCCGCGCGGCTTTGCCCGTCGCCTGCAGCAGGTGATCGACGGCGGCGAGCCGGCGGTCATCGCCGAGATCAAGAAGGCATCACCGAGCAAGGGCCTGATCCGGCCGGATTTCGACCCGGCGGCGATCGCCCGCAGCTACGAGGCCGCCGGTGCCGCCTGCCTGTCGGTGCTGACCGACGTCGACTTCTTCCAGGGGCACGACGACTACCTGGTCGCGGCCCGGGACGCGGTCGGCTTGCCGGTGCTGCGCAAGGACTTCACCGTCTGCAGCTACCAGGTGCTCGAGGCGCGTGCACTCGGCGCCGACTGTATCCTGCTGATCGTGGCGGCCTTCGAGCGGGAAGACAGCCTGCTGCGGGACCTGACCCTGCAGGCGCAGTCGCTCGGACTCGACGTGCTGGTCGAAGTGCACGACGCGGACGAGCTCGAGCGGGCTCTGGGACTGGGCGTGACCCTGGTCGGCATCAATAATCGCGACCTGCACAGCTTCGAGACGCGGCTCGAGACCAGCATCGAGCTGCGACAGCGGGTCCCCGATGATCGCCTGCTGATCACCGAGAGCGGCATTCATACGGACGAGGATGTCGCCCGTATGCGCGAGCACGGCATTCATGCCTTCCTGGTGGGTGAGAGCTTCATGCGCGCCCCGGATCCGGGACGCAGGCTGCGGGAACTGTTCTTTTCGTCTTGAACCGGAGGCGGCGATGGCCCGGCGGAGCCGGGCGTCAGCGGGTGCCGAACACCACCATCGTCTTGCCCTTGACCGAGACCAGGCCCTGCTCCTCGAGGGTCTTCAAAACCCGGCCGACCATCTCCCGCGAGCAGCCGACGATGCGGCCGATTTCCTGGCGGGTGATCTTGATCTGCATGCCGTCCGGATGCGTCATCGCGTCCGGCTCCTTGCACAGGTCGAGCAGGGTGCGGGCGACGCGGCCGGTGACGTCGAGGAAGGCGAGGTCGCCGACCTTGCGCGTGGTCTTGCGCAGGCGCTCGGCCATCTGCCCGCTGAGTTCGAACAGAATGTCCGGTTCCTTCTCGACCAGTTCGCGGAATTTCGCGTAGCTGATCTCGGCGACCTCGCACTGGGTCTTGGCGCGCACCCAGGCGCTGCGGCTCTCCTGGCCGCCGAACAGACCCATCTCGCCGAAAAAGTCGCCGTCACTGAGGTAGGCGACGATCATCTCCTTGCCGTCGTCGTCCTCGATCAGCACCATCACCTGGCCCTTGATGATGTAGTAGAGCGAGTCGCCGGTGTCCCCGGCGTAGATGATCGTGCTCTTGGCCGGGTAGCGACGCCGGTGGCAGTGCCCGAGAAAGCTCTCGACGTTCTTGATGTGTGGTGAGATGGACAGGCTCAGCATGCTATACCCTCGGGCCGCGGCCAGGCGTTGAACCTATCATAGCGCCGTCCCGGCACCTTGCCACCCGTTGGCGACCGCGAGCGCCGCCGTGCGTCGGAAACTGTGATAGGCTCCGCGCTCGTCGCTGGGGAGATGTGGTATGAAAGGGACGGTCACCTGGCAGGGCAAGCGCTGTTTCGCAGCGCGCAGCGGCACCGGTCACGAGCTGCTCGTCGACGGCGCGCCGGAGCACGGTGGCGAAAACCGCGGCCCGCGCCCGATGGAACTGGTGCTCCTTGGCCTCGGCGGCTGCTCTTCCTTTGACGTGATCCAGATTCTCGAGAAATCGCGGCAGCAGGTCAGCGACTGCGAGCTCGAGCTCGAGGCCGAACGCGCCGACGGCGTGCCGGCCGTATTCACCCGCATCCACCTGCACTTCAAGGTCAGCGGCACGGACCTGAATCCGAAGCTCGTCGAGCGCGCCGTGAAACTGTCGGCGGACAAGTACTGCTCCGCGTCGATCATGCTCGCCCGCGGTGGCGTCGAGATCGAGCACAGCTGGGAAATCGTTCCCGCCTGAGCGTAACGGCCTACAGGCGGTAGGTCGTGGCGGTCATCACCTTCGATGCCAGGGTCATCAGCGACTTCACCGGAGCCGGGAATTCGGTGCCGCCGGCCTCGAGGGCCTGGGCGCCGTGGCGTTCCTCGTCTTCGATCATCTGTTCGAGGATTGCCCGGCTGCGCCGGTCCTGTTCCGGCAGCGCCTCGAGGTGCTCACGTAGGTGACGGCAGACCTGCTCCTCGGTAGCGGCGACGAAGCCGAGACTGACGCGGTCACCGATGGCGCCGGCCAGGGCGCCGAGCGTGAACGACATGCCGTAGAACAGCGGGTTCAGCCGGCTCGTCTCGCTGCCGAGCT
>CAZOUC010000085.1:0-2659 GCA_964582825.1 uncultured Enterobacteriaceae bacterium
GTCGTGCTGCGTGGCGTCAGCAGCGGTCCCAACTACGACTCGGTGCACGTCGCGCTGTGCGAACAGGAGCTCGCGCGGGCCGGCCTGCCCGCCAATATCGTCATCGACTGCAGTCATGCCAACAGCAACAAGGACCACAGCCTGCAGCCCCTGGTGCTCGACAACGTCGCCGAGCAGGTCTGCGCCGGCAACAGCTCGCTGATCGGTGCGATGCTGGAAAGCCACCTGCAGGCCGGCCGCCAGTCGATCCCGGAAAATCGTGACGAACTGCGCTACGGTGTATCGGTCACCGACGCCTGTATCGACTGGGACACCACGGAACGGGCGGTGCTGGCGATGCGGGAACGCCTGCGCGAGGTGCTGCCGCGGCGGATTGCCACAGCTCAGGGGCGATGACCACCGCGCCCTGCTCCAACCGGCGTCTCGCCGCGTAAGGAAAACACAGGCCGAAAGGGGGAACCGAGCGCATGGCCTATCTGGATTCCGAACTGGAGGCGCTCGCCGCAGGCGTGTCGGGCCTGCGCGGGCTCGAATACATCCAGGACGCGGTGATCGGCATCGCCAAAGTCCTGTCGGCCGAGTACGTCTTCGTCGGTGAGTGGCGACGCGAGGACAACGCGGTGCAGACGACCGCCGTTTCGGCCTTCTTCGCACCCGGAGACAACTTTCAATACTGCCTGGACGACACACCCTGCGCCAACGTTTTCGACCAGGGCGTGTGCTCGTACCCTTCCAGGGTTGCCGAACGGTTTCCGAAGGACCCACTGCTCACGGACATGAAGATCGAGGCCTACCTCGGCGTGCCGATCGCCGACAGCACGGGCCGGACCCGCGGAATCCTGGTCGCGCTGTACTGCCGGCCGATGCCGCAGCCGGACAGGACCCGGGCCGTGTTCGAATTCATGTCCGCGAGGATCGGTCGGGAGCTGGAGATCGTCGCCGCCTGAGTCGTCGCCGCGGTTCGCTCCCGCGGTCGGCCGCGGACGCGGCCGCCGGCGAGCGGATCCGGTGTGTGTCGGTCAGGTGTAGTAGGCGTTGTCGCGGATCGTATGATCGGTCACGTCCCGGACGGCGCTGAGCTCGGGGATACGCTCGAGCAAGGTGGTTTCGACGCCGCTCTTCAACGTGACGTCCACCATGCCGCAGCCCTGGCAGCCGCCGCCGAACTGCAGCACGGCGGTGTTGCCATCGACGATCTCGACCAGACGCACTTCGCCGCCATGCGCGGCGAGCTGCGGGTTCACCTCGTTCCAGAGGATGTAGTTGACCCGGTCCTCCAGGGGGCTGTCTTCGCCGAGCTTGGGCATCTTCGCGTGCGGTGCGCGGATGGTGAGCTGCCCGCCCATCTTGTCGGTCGCGAAGTCGACCAGGGCTTCCTCTAGGAACGGGATGCTGCGCTGATCGAACCAGGCCGAGAAGCCCTGGTACTCGCTGCGGCTGTCGTCCTCGTGGATGTCCGCCTCGCGGCAGTACGCGATGCAGGTCTCGGCCCGCGGCGTGCCGGGTTCGTTGATGAAGATCCGGATGCCGAGGACGTCGTCCTCCTGCTTGGCGAGCAGACCCGCCAGATATTCCTGGGCCGGTTCGGTAATGTTGATCATGGTTGCCGATGCGTCCAAAGGGGAAGGAATCCATCTGTCACGACTGGCCAATACCATACCAAAACAATCGGGTATTTGCGACTGGCGGACGGTCAGTACGGCTCAGGATCAAGATGAGATACGCTCAATCAAAAGCCCGTCTGACTTTGATATCGTTAATAGTCTGTTGACGTCGGGGACGAAACTTGAACCAGCACGAAGCGCAGGAACGCCTCCGGCAGGCGCTGAGCGAGCGCATCCTGATTCTCGATGGCGCGATGGGCACGATGATCCAGACCCGCCAGCTGACGGAGCCGGATTACCGCAACGACGCGCTCCGGGACCACCCGAAGCCGCTCAAGGGGAACCACGACCTGCTGTGCCTGACGCGGCCGGACGTGATCCGGGACATCCACCGGGCCTACCTGGAAGCCGGGTCGAACGTGATCTGCACGAACACGTTCAATTCGACCGCCGTGTCGCAGAGCGACTACGGCACCGAACGGCTGGTACCGGAGCTCAACGAGGCGGCGGCCCGCCTCGCCCGCGAGGCCGTCGACGAGTTCCAGGCCCGCAGTGACCGGCCCTGCTTTGTCGCCGGCGCCGTCGGGCCGACCAGCCGCACCTGCTCGCTGTCGCCGGACGTCAACGATCCGGGTTTCCGCAACATCGATTTCGACAGTCTCGCCGCCGATTACCTCGACGCGGTCCGTGGCCTGGCGCGCGGCGGCGCCGACCTGCTCCTGCTCGAAACCGTGTTCGACACCCTGAACGCCAAGGCGGCGATCTACGCCTGCCAGGAGCTGTTCCGGGAAACCGGCCGCGAATTGCCGCTGATCATCTCCGGTACGATCACCGACGCCAGCGGCCGTACCCTGTCGGGCCAGACCGCTGAAGCGTTCTGGTATTCGGTCGCTCACGCCGCCCCGGTGGCGATCGGCCTCAACTGCGCTCTGGGTGCCGAACAGCTGCGCGAGCACGTGTACGCCCTCGCGCGGACGGCTGACGTTGCCGTCAGCACACACCCGAACGCCGGGCTGCCCAACGCCTTCGGTGAATACGACGAGACCCCCGACGAG
>CAZOUC010000085.1:2669-4771 GCA_964582825.1 uncultured Enterobacteriaceae bacterium
GAGTACGAGCAGGACGCGGCTACGATGGCGCGTATCATCGGCGAATTCGCGGCCGACGGCCTGATCAACCTGGTGGGCGGCTGCTGCGGCACGACGCCGGAACACATTGCCGCGATCGCCGAGGCGGTCGCCGGCTATCCGCCTCGCGAGATTCCGCGCCTGCCGCCGGCCACGCGGCTCGCCGGTCTCGAGCCGATGGTGATCAGCCCGGACAGCCTGTTCGTCAACGTCGGCGAGCGAACCAACGTCACCGGCTCGGCGCGCTTCGCGCGCCTGATACGGGAGGAAAACTACGAGGACGCTCTGCAGGTCGCGCGCGAACAGGTCGAAGCCGGTGCGCAGATCATCGACGTCAACATGGACGAGGGCATGCTGGACTCGGTCGCGGTAATGCGCCGCTTCCTCAACCTGCTGGCCGCGGAGCCGGACATCAGCCGGGTGCCGCTGATGATCGACTCGTCGAAGTGGGAGGTGCTCGAGGCCGGCCTGAAAGTCACCCAGGGCAAGTGCGTCGTCAATTCGATCAGTCTCAAGGAGGGCGAGGACGCGTTCCGCGAGCAGGCCCGGCGCTGCCAGCGCTTCGGCGCGGCCGTGATCGTGATGGCATTCGATGAGCAGGGCCAGGCGGACAACCTCGCACGCCGCCGCGAGATCTGCACCCGCGCCTACCGCATACTGGTCGATGAACTGGGGTTCGCGCCCCAGGACGTGATCTTCGACCCGAACGTGTTCGCGATCGCCACCGGCATCGAGGAGCACAACGCCTACGGCGTCGATTTCATCGAGGCCTGCCGCTTCATCCGCGAGCACCTGCCGGGAGCGCTGGTCTCCGGCGGCATCAGCAATGTCAGCTTCTCGTTTCGCGGCAACAATCCGGTACGCGAGGCCATCCACGCCGTGTTTCTCTACCACGCGATCCGCGCCGGCCTCAGCATGGGTATCGTCAACGCCGGCCAGCTCGCCATCTACGAGGACATCGATCCCGAGCTGCGCGAGCGGGTCGAGGACGTGGTGCTCAACCGGCGCGACGACGCCACCGAACGCCTGATCGACGTCGCCGGCCGTTTCGCGGGCGAAAGCGGTGCCGTGCGCGCCGCTGAGGACCTGGCCTGGCGTGGGTGGCCGGTCGAAAAGCGTCTCGAGCACGCCCTGGTGAAGGGACTCAACAGCCACCTCGAAGAGGATGTCGAAGAGGCGCGACTGCAGGCTGCCCGCCCGCTCGACGTCATCGAGGGGCCGCTGATGGACGGCATGAACGTGGTCGGTGACCTGTTCGGCTCCGGGCGCATGTTCCTGCCGCAGGTCGTCAAGAGCGCCCGGGTCATGAAGCAGGCGGTCGCGCAGCTGATGCCCTACATCGAGGCCGGTCAGCAGGACGGCGAACGTCGCAGCAACGGCCGGGTCGTCATGGCCACCGTCAAGGGCGACGTGCACGACATCGGCAAGAACATCGTCGGTGTCGTGCTGCAGTGCAACAACTTCGAAGTGATCGACCTCGGCGTGATGGTGTCCTGCGAGGAGATCCTGCGGGCGGCGCGCGAGCACGACGCGCAGCTGATCGGTCTGTCCGGTCTGATCACGCCGTCGCTGGACGAGATGGTGCACGTGGCCAGCGAGCTGCAGCGGGAGGGGTTCACGACGCCGCTGCTGATCGGCGGCGCCACGACCTCGAAGGCGCATACCGCGGTCAAGATCGAGCCGGTGTACCGCAATGCGCCGACCGTCTACGTGCCAGACGCCTCGCGCTCGGTCGTGGTCGCGGGTCAGCTCCTCAGTGAGGAGCACGCTCCCGAATACCTGCGCCGACTGCGCGCAGAGTACGAAACGGTGCGCGAGCGCAGTGGGCGTCGCGACCGCCGTGCCGGACTGCTGAGCTATGAACAGGCGGTCGCGAATGCACCGCGCCTGGACTGGGACGCCTACCGGCCGCCGCAGCCGCAGTGGCTGGGTACGCGGGTGCTCGACGACATCCCGGTAGCCGAACTCGTCGACACGATCGACTGGACCCCGTTCTTCCAGACCTGGGAGCTCGCCGGCAAGTACCCGCGCATTCTCGAAGACGAGGTCGTCGGCGAGGCCGCCACCAGCCTCTTCAATGATGC
>CAZOUC010000085.1:4781-8521 GCA_964582825.1 uncultured Enterobacteriaceae bacterium
TGCCCGGACCATGCTGCGTCGACTGGTGGACGAACGTCTGCTGCAGGTGCGTGCGGTGTTCGGCTTCTGGCGCGCCGAACGCGCCGGCAGCGACGACATCCGCCTGTTCGATGGCGATCGCACGGTGGCCACCCTTCACCACCTGCGCCAGCAGAGCGCTCGTCCCGAAGGCAAGCCCAACCTCTGTCTGGCCGACTACGTGGCGCCGGCCGGTGGCCCGCCCGACTACCTGGGGGCATTCGTCGTGTCGGCCGGTTTCGGCGCCGAAGAGCTGGCGCAGCGTTTCCGTGCCGAGCACGACGACTACAACGCGATCCTGGTGCAGGCCCTGGCCGATCGCCTCGCCGAGTCCTGCGCGGAGTACCTGCACCGCGAGGTGCGGCGCCGGCACTGGGCCTACGCCGGGGACGAGGCTCTGGGCAACGAGGAGCTCATCGCCGAGCGTTACCGGGGCATCCGCCCGGCGCCCGGTTATCCGGCCTGCCCGGACCACACGGAAAAGCGTACCCTGTTCCGCCTGCTCGATGCCGAGGAGCGCATCGGCGTCGGCCTTACCGAGTCCCTGGCCATGACGCCGGCCGCCTCCGTCAGCGGCTGGTACTTCTCGCATCCGGAGGCGCGTTACTTCGCCGTCGGCAAGATCGACCGGGACCAGGTGGCCACCCTGGCCGAGCGGAAAGGCATGCCCCTGCGGGCCATGGAACAGTGGCTGCGGCCGGTGCTGGCCTACAATGCCGAGGGCGCAGAAGCGGACGCGGAGGCGGCAGCGTGACGACGACGGGCAGGCAGCAGGACGAGCAGAGCGGCAAAGGCGCGCGCGGCTTCGTGTCGGTGGTGCGTTCGGTGCTGGCCGCCGGTTTCGGCGTGCAGAGCGATCGCAACCGCGAGCGCGACTTCGAAAGCGGCAACTACCGGCACTTCGTCATTGCCGGCGTCGTGTTCACGGTGCTGTTCGTCCTGGCGGTGGTTCTGGTGGTGCGCCTGGTGCTGCACCAGGCCGGCGCCTGACCGGCGACCGCGTCAGCGCCGTGTTACTGGCCCTGGCCCGCGATCCAGAACATCACGGTAGCCACGGCAAGGGCGACGAGCACGGCCGCGGCGACGGCGTCGACGAGTCCGTCGTTGTAGGCCCCTGAGTCCTGCTCCGGCGCGTCCTCATGCGGTGAATTACCCGGCTCCGTCATGTCGTCCATTCCCCCCGTAATCGGCGGACTGAATTATACACGCTGCCTGGCGCCGCTCGGTTATTTGGTTATAAAAATTCGCTTTTTCTAGTGTCCTCGCGCATTTGCTATCTTCCGCTCTCGCGCCGGGCCGCAGGCCGGCGACCATGGCAAGCAACGAGGCGCCGAAATGTATCGCTACGACGAGTACGACCAGCAGATGCTGGCCGATCGCGTCCGCCAGTTCCGGGACCAGACACAACGCTACCTGCGTGGCGAACTGTCCGACGAGGAGTTCCGCCCGCTGCGCCTGCAGAACGGCCTGTACATCCAGCGCCTGGCGCCGATGCTGCGCGTGGCGATTCCGTACGGCCTGCTCTCGTCGCGCCAGCTGCGCTGCCTGGCACGTATCGCGCGCGACTACGACAAGGGCTACGCGCACTTCACGACGCGGCAGAACCTGCAGTTCAACTGGCCACGCCTCGAGGACGTGCCGGATATCCTCGACGCGCTGGCCGCGGTCGAGATGCACGCGATTCAGACCAGCGGCAACTGCATTCGCAACATCACCACCGACCAGTATGCCGGTGTCGCCGTCGATGAAAGCTGTGATCCACGGCCCTGGTGCGAACTGATCCGCCAGTGGTCCACCTTTCATCCCGAGTTCGCGTACCTGCCGCGCAAGTTCAAGATCGCTGTATCGGCGTCCACGGAGGACCGTGCGGCCGTCTACGTGCACGACATCGGAGTGCTGATCGAGGGCGGTCAGGGCATGGACACACGCTTCACAGTGCTGGTCGGCGGCGGGATGGGCCGCACCCCGGTCATCGGCGACGTGCTGCGTCGTGGCGTCCCCGCCAGTGAACTGATTGCCTGCCTGGAAGCGATCCTGCGCGTCTACAACCGTTACGGGCGCCGGGACAACAAGTACAAGGCGCGCATCAAGATCCTGGTCAAGGCCCTGGGAATCGACGCCTTCCGCGCGCGGGTCGACGATGAGTTCGTACACCTGCTCGAATCCGCTACGGCCATCACGCCGCGCGCTCTCGAGCGCGCTCGGGACGACTTCCGCGCCCCGCCCTACCGGGAACTCGATCCGATAGCCGCCGACATGACGGTGCGCCGACAGGCCGAGTCCTCACCGGCCTTCGCCCGCTGGCTGGAGCGCAACGTCAAAGCGCACCGCGTGCCGGGCTATGCCATCGTCAACCTGAGTCTGAAACCGGTCGGTATCGCGCCGGGCGATGCCAGCGACCGCCAGATGGACGCCGCAGCCGACATGGCCGACAGCTATTCGTTCGGTGAGATCCGCGTCTCTCACAACCAGAACCTGGTGCTCGCCGACGTCGAGCGCGAGCGGCTGTTCGAACTCTGGGAGGCGGCGCAGGCTGCAGGGCTGGCGACGCCCAACATCGGCCTGCTGAGCGACGCCATCTGTTGTCCTGGCGGCGACTTCTGCTCGCTGGCCAATGCCAAGAGCATCCCGGTGGCCGAGGCGATCCAGCGCGAATTCGAGGACCTCGACTACCTGCACGACATCGGCGACCTCGACCTGAACATCTCCGGCTGCATGAACGCCTGTGGCCACCATCATGTCGGACACATCGGCATCCTCGGTGTCGACAAGAAGGGCCAGGAGTTCTTCCAGGTGTCATTGGGCGGCAACGCCGGCAGCGACGCGTCGCTCGGACAGATTCTCGGGCCATCGTTCGCGGCGGCGGAGATTCCCGGCGTACTGCGTCGGCTGATCGCGGTGTACCTCGAACGGTGCGAGGGCGAGGAGCGCTTTCTCGACACCTTTCGCCGCATCGGCATCCAGCCGTTCAAGGACGCCGTCTATGCCGGTACTTAAGGACCGCCACTGGCTCGACGCGCCGCCGCAGGTCCTCGAGGCCATGGATGCGACTGCCGATCCCGCGTCGCAGATCGTTCCCCTCGACGACTATCTCGCGTGCCTGGAGGCGCAGCGGGCTGTTCCGGCAGGGCTTTGGCTCGACGGCGACCGCGAACCGGAGCCGTTGCTGCCGGTCCTGGACCGGGTGGAATTGATCGCCATCCGCCTGCCGGTGTTCAACGACGGTCGAGCCTACAGCCTGGCGCGCATCCTGCGCGACCGTTACCGCTTCGACGGCGACCTGCGCGCCATCGGCGACGTGCTGGTCGACCAGGTGTTCTACCTGCAGCGTTGCGGCTTCAGCAGCTTCGCGCTGCGCGAGGACCAGGACCGGGAGCGGGCCCTGGCCGCCCTGGACACCTTCCAGCACGTCTACCAGGGCGCCAGTGACGGTCGGCGCGGTCTGCTGGAACGCTCCTAGCCGTCTGCGACGGGTTTTCTGTCCCGCTTGCCGGGTGGCCTGAGCGCGACGGGCGGCGGACGGTTGTTATACTCCGCGGTCCTTCGCCGCGGACGCAGGCATGGAAACCGGCAGCCTTACCTTCTCGTTTTTCCTGATCTTCTCCGGCGCCGCGGTGCTGGCGACTCTTGCCCTGTACAGCAGGCAGCCGCTGCTGATCGCGTACATTCTGCTCGGCGCCCTGATCGGACCGTTCGGCGCGGGGCTGGTGCAGGACGTGCGT
>CAZOUC010000086.1:0-8482 GCA_964582825.1 uncultured Enterobacteriaceae bacterium
TCTCCGGAGCCGACCTCGCCAACCTGGTCAACGAGGCGTCGCTGTTCGCCGCCCGCGGCAACCGTCGGGCCGTCAGCATGCACGAATTCGAGCTGGCCAAGGACAAGATCATGATGGGCGCCGAGCGCAAGTCCATGGTCATGTCGGAAAAGGAGAAGCGCAACACGGCTTACCACGAGGCCGGCCACACCATTGTCGGGCGCCTCGTCCCCGAGCACGACCCGGTCTACAAGGTCAGCATCATCCCGCGCGGGCGGGCTCTGGGTGTGACCATGTTCCTGCCCGAGGAAGACCGCTACAGCCTCAGCCGTCGGGCCGTGTTCAGCCAGATCTGCAGCCTGTTCGGCGGCCGGATCGCCGAGGAACTCATCCTCGGCCACGACGGCATTACCACCGGCGCGACCAATGACATCCAGCGCGCCACCGAGATCGCCCGCAACATGGTCACGAAGTGGGGCCTGTCCGAGCGCATGGGCCCGCTGATGTACGACGACGGCCATGAAGAGGTATTCCTCGGCCGCGCGGCGGCGCAGGGTGGCACCCACACCTCGGACGAGACGGCCAAGCAGATCGATGAGGAGATTCGGCGCATCATCGACGACGCCTACTCGACGGCCAAGAAGATCCTGAACGAGAACATGGACAAACTGCATAAGATGGCCGATGCCCTGATGCAGTACGAGACGCTCGACACGGCCCAGATCGACGCGATCATGTCCGGCAACGAGCCGCCCCCGCCCGGTGACTGGGGAGGCAGCGAGCCGCCAAAAGGCCCGACCGCGCCGACCGCCGACGAAAAGCCGGGTAACAGCCCGGGTCCGATCGGCGGACCTGCCGGCGAGCACTGACCCCTGCCGGCACCGCCCGCTTCGGGCGGTGCCGGTCCATGTCCGGGGCCATTTCGTCTGACTGCCGTCCTCCCGATCCGATGACCGACATCGTGGATTGCGGCGGTCGTCCCCTGGTGCTGACCGAACCCGCGGTCATGGGCATTCTCAATGTCACCCCGGATTCGTTCTCGGACGGCGGCCAACTGCTGCGCGACGACGCTGTCGACCTCGATGCCGTGCTGCGCCGGGCCGAGCAGATGCTCGCCGACGGTGCCGCGCTCCTCGACGTCGGCGGTGAATCGACCCGGCCGGGCGCGGCCGCGGTCAGCGCGGAACAGGAAGCGGCCCGGGTCCTGCCGGTCGTCGAGGCGCTGGCGGCCCGCTTCGACGTCATCGTTTCGGTCGACACCAGCAACCCGGAGCTGATCCGCGAAGCGGCGTCCTGTGGCGCGGGACTGATCAACGACGTGCGCGCGCTGCGCCGCGACGGCGCCCTGCAGGCTGCGGCCGACAGCGGGCTGCCGGTCTGCCTGATGCACATGCGGGGCGAGCCGGCCTCGATGCAGGACGCACCGCGCTATGACGACGTCGTCGCCGAGGTGCGCGACTTCCTGGCCGCGCGCATCGAGGCCTGCGCAGCGGCCGGCATCACCGGCGAGCGCATCCTGCTCGACCCCGGCTTCGGTTTCGGCAAGACCCTGTTCCACAACCTCGAGCTGCTGCGGCGCCTCGACGAACTCCACGTCCTCGGGCGGCCGCTGCTGGTGGGCGTGTCGCGCAAGTCGATGATCGGCCGGCTCACCGGGCGTGCGGTCGATGCGCGGCTGCCGGGTGGCCTGGCCCTGACGGCGCTGGCGGTCGAGCGCGGCGCATCCGTGGTGCGTACGCACGACGTCGCGGCTACACTAGACGCCGTGCGGGTGGCAGCGGCCTGCCGTGACCCGGCGCAATTCCTGCAGACACACGACGCGCGGCGCTAGGGGGCTGGTGATGGGCAAGAAGTACTTCGGCACCGACGGAATCCGCGGCCGCGTCGGCACACCGCCGATCACCGCCGAGTTCGTCCTCAAGCTGGGCTGGGCGGTGGGTACGGTGTTCGCGCGCCGCCCGGACACCACCGGCAGAACACGGCGCCGGGTGCTGATCGGCAAGGATACGCGCATCTCGGGCTACATGTTCGAGTCGGCGCTGGAGGCCGGGCTGGTGGCGGCCGGTATGCACGTGCGCCTGCTCGGACCGATGCCGACACCGGCTGTCGCGTACCTGACGCGTACCTTACACGCCAGCGCCGGCATCGTGATCAGCGCCTCGCACAACAGTTTCGAAGACAACGGCATCAAGTTCTTTTCCGGTGAGGGCATCAAGCTCGCCGACGAGATCGAGGAAGAAATCGAGGCGCAGCTCGAGTCGCCCATGGAAACGGTGGCCTCCGACCGGCTGGGCCAGGTCAAACGCATCGACGACGCCCGCGGGCGCTACATCGAGTTCTGCAAGCGTACGATTCCGTCGGAGGTGAACCTCGCCGGCCTGCGCATCGTCGTCGACTGCGCGCACGGGGCCACCTACCAGGTGGCGCCGTCGATCCTGCGCGAGCTCGATGCGGAGGTGTTCACGGTCGGTGCCGAGCCGAACGGTCTCAACATCAACGAGGGCGTCGGGTCGACGCACCCGCAGGCCCTGCAGGACGCGGTGCTGCGCCACCGCGCCGATCTCGGCATCGCGCTCGACGGCGATGGCGACCGGGTGGCCTTCGTCGATCACCGCGGTGAACTGGTCGACGGCGATGAACTGTTGCTGATCATCGCGAAGGACCAGCTGCGTCGCGGTGGCGCCTGCACCGGCGTCGCCGGCACGCAGATGAGCAACCTCGGCCTCGAACTGGCGCTGCAGGACCTCGGTATCGAATTCGGTCGCGCGAAGGTCGGTGATCGCTACGTGCTCGAAATGATGCTCGAACGCGGCTGGAAGCTCGGTGGCGAGTCCTCCGGGCACATCATCTGCGGGTCGGCGACGACGACCGGCGACGGCATGGTGTCGGCGCTGCAGGTGCTGGCCGCAATGGTGGCCAGCGGCGAGGCCCTGCACGACCTCAAGAAAGGCATGGAAAAATTCCCCCAGCACATGGTCAACGTGCGCCTGAGCCGGCGTGTCGACGTGCAGGGGCACGAGGGTATCCAGAGCGCTGTGGCGGATGTCGAGGCGCGCCTCGGCGGGCGCGGCCGGGTGCTGCTGCGGCCGTCCGGGACCGAGCCGGTGATCCGCGTGATGGTCGAGGGCGAGGATCCGGCGGTGGTCGAGAAGGAGGCGCGGGCGCTGGCGGCCACGGTCGAGCAGGCGGTGGCCTGACCTGTTCAGGCGGCGCCTGGGACTGCGGGCAGCTTGCGTGCTCGGGTGGGGCGCCGGGGGGGGAGACGCGCTCGCAGGACACGCCGTGAATACATCCCTGCAGGCTCTCCGCGGACGTCCCTGTCCGCGGAAGGTCCTGCAAGCGCGCCTCACCCCCGGCGCTGCAGGCGGCTTGCATGCCCGAGAGGGGCGCCGGCGGTGAGACGCGCCCGCCGGACGCGCCGGACCTGTCGATGCGAGCGCTTGCGGGGAGCAATCGGGGTCGCCGCTAGTGTGAATTCGCCGGATTCGTCGGCCCGTTTCTTGTGCGCGCCGGGTCCATTCGTTACCATTGCCGGCCGCTTTGATCCGGGGACGATCCGATGCGCAGGCCGCTGGTTGCCGCCAACTGGAAAATGAATGGTTCGCTGCAAATGGCGCGGGAGCTGCCCGCGGCGGTGCGCGCGAAGTTCGGCGCTACCCTGCCGGCCGACGTGCTGATCTGCCCGCCGTTCACGCTGCTCAAGGCGGTTGCCGAGGGTCTTGCGGACACCGGCTTCGCGCTCGGCGCGCAGAACGTCCACGCGGCCGACAGCGGCGCCTACACCGGCGAGGTGTCGGTGGCGATGCTGCGCGAGACCTGCTGTCAGTTCGTGATCGTCGGTCACTCGGAGCGCCGTCAGCTGTTCGGTGAGGACGACGCGACCGTCGCCGCCAAGTTCGCTGCGGCGAAGGCCGGCGGCCTCGTGCCGATCCTGTGCGTCGGCGAGACACTCGAAGAGCGCGAGGCCGGCAGGACGCTGGACGTCGTGCATCGCCAGCTCGACGCGGTGCTTGCCGCGCACGGCGACACGGCGCTCGACGACGCCGTGATCGCCTACGAACCGGTCTGGGCGATCGGCACCGGGCGTACGGCGACACCGGAGCAGGCTCAGGACGTGCACGCGGCCCTGCGGGCGCGCTGCCCCGAAGGCTCGCGCGCTGCGCTGCGCATCCTGTACGGCGGTAGCGTCAAGGCCGATAACGCGGCGACCCTGTTCGCCCAGCCGGATATCGACGGTGGGCTGGCCGGCGGCGCGTCGCTGAACGCAGACGATTTTGCCGCGATCTGCGCGGCACCGGGCCAGGAGGCCTGAGCAAATGGTAGGACTGGAACAGATCATCCTGATCGTGTTCGTTCTGGTGTGCGCGGCGATGATCGGCCTGATCCTGCTGCAGCAGGGCAAGGGAGCCGACGCCGGTGCCTCCTTCGGTGGCGGCTCTTCGCAAACCATGTTCGGACCCGCCGGCAGCGGCAATGCGCTGACCCGGGGCACCTCGATCCTGGCCGTGCTGTTCTTCGCCTGCAGCTTTGCGCTGGCGGTGATCGCCCGCGATAATGCGCGCGACATGGACGATGCGATTCCGGTGCCGACGGTCCAGGAGAGCGACGCTCTGGACGCCATGGGTGCCGGCGTCGACGACGCGGAAATCCCCGAACTGCCGGAGGACGAACTGTCGCCGGCGGGTGGCGAGGAGATTCCGACGCTGCCGGAACAGTGATCCCGCGTCAACGAATTGCCCAAGTGGTGGAATTGGTAGACACGCTATCTTGAGGGGGTAGTGGCGCAAGCCGTGCCGGTTCAAGTCCGGCCTTGGGCACCATTCCTGTCGCCGGATCGAAGCGACTTTTCTGTGAACTATTGGCGCCGGCGGCCGTGTTGACCGCGCTCCTGGCGCTCCCTATAATTCCGGCCTTCGTCGAGAGGGACCTCGGTTCTTCCCGGCTTTGATGCGGGGTGGAGCAGTCTGGTAGCTCGTCGGGCTCATAACCCGAAGGTCGTTGGTTCAAATCCGGCCCCCGCTACCAATTGAAGACCTGGTGAATCCTGGCTACGGCCGGGAGGGGCGCCAGGCGGATCGAAAGCCCCTTTTCAGGGGCTTTTTGTTATCTGCCGGGTCCAGGTACAGGCAGCAGCGGTCACGGCCGTCGCTGCATCGGTTGGATTGGGCCTCGTGCCCAATTTTTGTTTGTGGAGCGCGTAATCGTAATGTCGACCAGGGCCCGCGAACTCGACCAGCAGCTCCGCCCGGTGGTGGCGGCGCTCGGTTACGAGCTCTGGGGCATCGAGTGGAGCGGTCAGGGCCGCCACTCGAAACTGCGCCTGTTCATCGACGGGCCGGAAGGCATCACCGTCGACGATTGCGCCACGGTCAGCGAGCAGGTCAGCAGCCTGCTCGATGTGGAAGAGCCGATTACCGGTGCCTACACGCTGGAAGTGTCGTCACCGGGCATCGACCGGCCGCTGTTCACGCTCGAACAGTGCCGCCGCTTTGCCGGCTGCCGCGTGCAGCTCCGACTGCGGCGCCCGTTCGACGGCCGGCGCAAGTACGAGGGACTGCTGGTGGGCGTCGAAGACGAAGACATCGTGGTGCGTGTGAGCGAGGACGAGGAAGTGCTGCTGCCCTTCCCGGACGTGGAGCGCATGAACCTCATCGGTGAAATCGGTTGAGCCCGAGGGCGGCCGATAGTGGAACGAGGCAGGACATGAATAAAGAAATCCTGATGGTTGCGGATGCGGTATCCAATGAAAAGGGTGTCTCGCGGGACATCATTTTCGAGGCCATCGAACTGGCGCTCGCGACGGCGACCAAGAAGCGCTACGACGAAGACGCGGACATTCGCGTCACGATCGATCGCGACAGCGGCGACTATGAGACCTTCCGTCGCTGGCTGGTGGTGCCCGACGACGAGCTGGCGGAACTCGGTACCGAATTCACGACCGAGGAGGCGCACGAGAAGGACCCGTCACTGCAGCCGGGTGATGTCTACGAGGAGCAGGTCGAAAACGTCGGTTTCGGGCGCATCGCGGCGCAGACCGCCAAGCAGGTCATCGTGCAGAAGGTACGTGAGGCCGAGCGTGCGCAGATCGTCGAGCAGTACCAGCACCGCGTCGGCGAGCTGCTTGCCGGCCAGGTCAAGAAGGTGACCCGCGAGGCGGTGATCGTCGATCTCGGCAACAATGCCGAAGGCCTGCTGCCGCGTGAGCGCCTGGTCGGCCGTGAGACGTTCCGCGTTGGCGACCGCGTGCGTGCTGTCCTCGCCGAGGTCAATCCGGAGGCCCGCGGGCCCCAGCTGCTGATGAGCCGTACGTCGCCGGAAATGCTCATCGAGTTGTTCAAGATCGAAGTGCCGGAGATCGCCGAGCAGGTCATCGAGATTCGTGGCGCGGCGCGCGATCCGGGATCGCGGGCGAAAATTGCTGTCAAAACCAATGACCGTCGAATCGACCCGGTGGGCGCCTGCGTCGGCATGCGCGGCTCGCGCGTCCAGGCGGTGTCCGGGGAGCTCGACAACGAGCGCGTCGACATCGTCCTGTGGGACGACAACCCCGCCCAGCTGGTGATCAACGCGATGGCGCCGGCCGAGGTGGAGTCGATCGTCGTCGACGAGGACACGCAGACCATGGACGTGGCCGTTGCCGAGGACAACCTCGCCCAGGCCATCGGCCGTAATGGCCAGAACGTGCGCCTGGCCAGTGAGTTGACCGGCTGGCGCATCAACGTGATGAGCGTCGACGAAGCGGCAGAGAAACAGGAAGCGGAGGCGCAGTCGACCATCGAGCGCTTCATGGAGACCCTGGACGTCGACGAGGACGTGGCCTTCGTGCTCGTCGAGGAAGGTTTCACGACTCTCGAGGAAATCGCCTACGTGCCGCTGGAGGAAATGCTGGCGATCGAAGGCTTCGATCTCGAGATCGCCGAGGAGCTGCGTGCCCGCGCCAAGGATGCGCTGCTGACCCTGGCCATTGCGTCCGAAGAGGAGCTCGAACAGAACGAGCCCGCGGAGGATCTGCTGACGATGGACGGCATGGACCGTCACCTCGCCTTCCAGCTCGCGGCCAGGGGTATCGTCAGCATGGAGGACCTCGCCGAACAGGCTGTCGAAGACCTGCTCGAGATCGAGGGCCTCGACGAGGCGCGTGCCGGCGAGTTGATCATGACCGCGCGCGCGCCCTGGTTCGCCGAACTGGAAGCAGAGGGCGAACAGCGCTGACGCGAGGTCGCGACGGCGCTCGGGAGAAAGTCCGAAGGAGAATTCTTGATGGCAGAAGTAACGGTTGAACAGCTTGCAGGCGTGGTCGGGGTACCCGTTGAGCGTCTGCTGCAGCAGATGGGCGAGGCGGGCCTCCCCCATCAGGCCGCGGACGAGCTGGTCTCCGATGGCGACAAGCAGACCCTGCTCGGCCACCTGAAGAGCAGCCACGGCGAGTCGGAAAGAGCGCCACGCAAGATCACCCTGAAGCGGCGCACGATCAGCAAGCTGAAGACCGGTGCGGGCTCGCAGGCCAAGCGCACGGTCAACGTCGAGATTCGCCGCAAGCGCACCTACGTCAAGCGCGACGTGACGGAGGCGGAGCCGGCAGAAGCGGTCGAGGAGCAGGCGCCACCGGCGCCGCCGGAGGTCGTGCCGGAACCGGAAGCGGTCGTCGAGCCGGCGGCCGAAGTGGCCGTGCCGGAAGAGGCTGCGGTAGAGACCGCCGAACCGGAAGACCTGACCGCCCGCGACGACAAGAAGGTGATGGACCCGGAGGTCCTGCGCCAGGCTGCGGCCGCGCGGCGCAAGGAGAAGGAAGCCGAGGAAGCGCAGCGCCGCGAAGCGGCGATCAAGGCGCGCAAGCAGCGCGAAGAGGAAGAGGCCCGGCGCCAGGCGGAGATCGCCGCCAAGGCCAAGGCCGAGGCACAGCGCGTGGCGCGCGCCGTGCCGCCGGGCGACGCTGCGGCCAAGCCCGCGACGAAGACCAAGAAGCGTGGAACCGAACGCGACGAGGAACGGCCCCGCAAGAAGCTAGGCGTGCGGCGGGGCCGTGGCGATGCGGTCGAGGAGGTGCTGCGTACCGGACACATCATGAGCGGCGAGGACTTCGAGAACGCCGAGGAACAGCAGCTGCGCCGTCGCGGCCGGGCCAAGCTCAGTCGCAACGCGGACGTCGATCGCATGAAGCACGGCTTCGAGCTGCCGACCGAAAAGATGGTGCGTGACGTCGAGGTCGGCGAAGCGATCACGGTGGGCGAGCTGGCTCAGAAAATGGCCGTCAAGGGCGCCGAGGTGGTGCGCGCCCTGATGAAGATGGGCGTCATGGCCACCGTCAACCAGAGCATCGATCATGACACGGCAGCGCTGGTCGTCGACGAGTTCGGTCATCGTCTCAAAGTGCTCAGCGAGGACGCGGTGGAAGAAGACCTGATCTCGTCGCTGTCCGGCGAGGGCACGCCGGAGCCGCGCGCCCCGGTCGTGACCGTCATGGGCCACGTCGACCACGGCAAGACCTCGCTGCTCGATTACA
>CAZOUC010000087.1:0-6565 GCA_964582825.1 uncultured Enterobacteriaceae bacterium
GCTGGTGCAACCGCCTGATGCCCTCCCTGCTGCTGATGATGTTCGCGCTGATCGTGTACGTGATGACCCTGCCCGGGGCGATCGACGGCCTGCGTGCCTACCTGCTGCCGGACTTCCGCCGCGCCCTGGCGCCGGAACTGATCGGCGATGCGCTGGGACAGGCGTTCTTCTCGCTGTCGCTCGGTGTCGGCACCATGCTCGTGTACGCCTCGTACCTGCCGGACCGGGCGAAACTGCCGTCCCTGGGCGGCATCGTGACCCTGGTCGATGTCGGCATCGCGGTGGTGGCGGGCTTTCTGGTGCTGCCGGCCATGTACGTGGCGATGCACAACGACGTGGCGATCTTCACCGCAGCCGGCACCCTGATCTCCGAGGACCAGCTCATCTTCACGGTGCTGCCGGCCCTGTTCGACACGATGGGGCCGGCCGGTGTGGCGGTGTCCCTGGTGTTCTTCCTGCTGATGACCATCGCCGCGCTGACCTCGTCGATCTCGATGCTCGAAGTGCCGGTGGCGTACACGGTGGAGAATTCCCGGCTCGAACGGCGCTGGGCGGCACTGGCGATCGGCACCGTAATCCTGCTGGTGAGCGTGCTGATCATCGTCAATTTCCAGGCCCTGTTCGGTTTCGTCATTGCCCTGACCACCCGCTACAGCCAGCCGCTGCTCGGCCTCGCGTTGTGCGTGTTCGCCGGCTGGGTGTGGCAGCGCAACGCGGTGCTGGCAGAGCTGCAGAAGGGTACGCCGGACATCGGCAACAGCCTGTTCTGGCGCATCTGGCCCGGCTACGTGCGCTACTTCTGCCCATTGATCATCCTGGTGATCTTCAGCCGCGTGCTGTGGCTGTGAGCGCGATCGTCGCGGCCAGCTTTGCCGCGTACCTGCTGATGATGCTGGCCATCGGTTACGTCGCCTGGCGCAGCACGTCGAACCTGGCGGACTACATACTCGGCGGGCGGCGCCTCGGGCCGTGGAGCGCCGCGCTCAGCGCCGGTGCCTCGGACATGAGCGGCTGGCTGTTGATGGGCCTGCCCGGGCTGGCCTTCGTCGCGCCGCAGGAGGCCCTGTGGCTGGCGCTCGGCCTGTTGACCGGTACCTGGCTGAACTGGCGGCTGGTGGCGCCGCGGCTGCGCGTCGACAGCCTGCGGCTCGGCAACGCGCTGACCATTCCCGCCTACCTGGCGGCGCGTTTTCCCGCGCAGGCCGCGGTGCTGCGACCGCTGGCGGCGGCGACGATCCTGCTGTTCTTCCTGTTCTACACGGCATCCGGGTTTGTCGCCGGCGGCAAGCTGTTCGAGACCACCTTCGATCTGCCCTACGAGGTTGCCGTACTCTGCGGAGTGACGGCGATCGTTCTGTACACCTTCTTCGGCGGCTTTCTCGCCGTGTCCTGGACCGACGTCGTGCAGGGCCTGATGATGCTGCTGGCCCTGCTGCTGGTGCCGGTGATGCTGCTGTTCGGCGATACCGGCGGCGCCGCCGCCGTGGCTCCGGGGGCGCTCTGGGAGCGCCTGAACACCGGCGAGAGCCTGGGCCTGCTCGCGCTGCTGTCGTCGCTGTCCTGGGGGCTGGGCTACTTCGGTCAACCGCACATCCTGGCCCGCTTCAAGGCCATTCACAGCGTCGGCGAGATACCCCGCGCGCGGCGCATCGCGGTGTCCTGGAGCGCCGCCACCCTCGGCGCGGCCTGCCTGATCGGCGCCGCCGGCAGCCTGTTCTTCGACGGGCAACTGGCCGACAGCGAGCGCGTGTTCATGCTGCTGGTCGAGGCCCTGTTCCACCCCCTGGTGGCCGGCGTGCTGCTCGCGGCGATTCTCGCCGCGATCATGAGTACCGCCGACTCGCAACTGCTGGTCTGCTCCTCGGTGCTCGCCGAGGACTTCTACCGGGCCAGCCTGCGGCCCGCGGCGTCGGGCGCCGAGCTCCTGCTGGTCGGCCGCCTGGCGGTGGCGGCGGTTGCCGTATCGGCGGCGGCGCTGGCGCTCGGAGGCGCCGAGTCGGTGCTGGGCCTGGTCGCGTATGCCTGGGCGGGATTCGGCGCCGCGTTCGGCCCGGTGCTGCTGCTGTCGCTGTTCTGGCCGCGCATGCACGGCCTGGCCGCGATGGCGGCGATGCTGGCGGGCGCGGTGGTGGTCGTGGTCTGGCGACAGCTCGGCGGTGGGCTGTTCGACCTCTACGAGATGATCCCGGGCGTGCTGGCGGCGAGCGGCGTCGCCGTGCTGCTGAGCCTGGTGCTCAAGCCGTCGACGGCGCCCCGCTGAGGCGCATTCGGGTTATTCTTTGCCCGCCGTTTCGCTCTGAGGGGGTCAATCACGTGTCAAGTCGAAACCTGTTGCCATGGACCGTGCTGGTGCTCAGTGGTGTGCTGGCGGCCTGCCAGTCGGCCTACTACGGCGCGATGGAGCAGGTCGGGTACCACAAGCGGGAAATCCTGGTCGACCGCATCGAGGACACGCGCGACTCGCAGGAGGATGCCCAGGAGCAGTTCCGCGACGCGCTGGAGCAGTTCCGCTCCGTGGTCGCGTACGATGGCGGAGACCTCGAAGACCTGTACGATCGCCTGCAGTCCGAGTACGACGCCAGTGAAAAGGCGGCGGAGCGCATCAGCGCACGTATCGATGAAGTCGACGACGTGGCGCAGGCCCTGTTCGAGGAGTGGAGCGAGGAGCTCGAGCAGTACAGCAACGAGGCGCTGAAGCGCGACAGCGCCGGCAAGCTGCGCGACACCCGGCAGCGTTACGCGGAACTGCTGCAGCTGATGCGCCGCGCCGAGCAGAGCATGGAGCCGGTACTGGACAGCCTCCGCGACCAGGTGCTGTACCTCAAGCACAACCTGAACGCGTCGGCGGTGGCGGCCCTGCAGGGCGAGTTCCGCAACATCGAACTCGACATCGAGCGCCTGATCGAGACCATGCAGCGCTCGATCGACGAGTCCTCGGCCTTCATCGAAACCCTGAAAGGCTGAGCGCTCAGACCATCTCGATCGCCACGGCGGTGGCTTCGCCGCCGCCGATGCACAGCGCCGCAACCCCTTTCCGCTTGCCGTAGCGGCGCAGGGCGTGCATCAGGGTGACGATGATGCGGCTGCCCGTGGAGCCGACCGGGTGACCCTGCGCGCAGGCCCCACCATGGACGTTGACGCGGGCGGGGTCCAGGTCGAGGTCGCGCATCGCCAGCATCGTCACCATCGCGAAGGCTTCGTTGATCTCGTACAGGTCGACGTCGCCGGTCGACCAGCCAGTGGTCTCGAGCAGGTGCTGGACGGCACCGATCGGCGCGACGGTGAACTCCGACGGATCGCGCGCGTGGGTCGCGTGGCCGACGATGCGCGCCATCGGTTCGAGGCCCCGGCGACGGAGCTCGTCGCCGCTCATCAGCACCAGCGCCGAGGCGCCGTCGGATATCGAGCTCGAGTTGGCGGCGGTCACGGTGCCGTCGCGGGCAAACGCCGGTTTGAGCTGCGGAATCTTGTCTGGTCGTGCCGTCAACGGCTGCTCGTCGGTATCGACGATGGTCTCACCCTCGCGGCCGGTCACGCGCACCGGGACGATCTCGTCGGCGATCAGGCCCTCGCTGATGGCGCGGTTGGCGCGGGACAGCGACTCGATGGCGAAGGCGTCCATGTCTTCCCGGCTCAGGCCGCGGGCGCTGGCCATCTCCTGTGCGAACGCGCCCATCAGCTTGCCGCTGTAGGCGTCTTCCAGGCCGTCGAGGAACATGTGATCCTTGATCTCGCCGTGACCGAGACGCAGGCCCTGGCGCGCGCCGACCAGCAGGTGCGGGGCATTGCTCATGCTCTCCATGCCGCCGGCGACCATCAGCCGGTAGCTGCCGGCGAGGATGCGGTCGTGGGCCAGGATCGTCGCTTCCATGCCGGAGCCGCACATCTTGTTGACGGTCGTGCAGCCGGTGCTGCTGGGGATGCCGGCGCCGAGCGCGGCCTGTCGGGCCGGTGCCTGCTTGAGCCCGGCTGGCAGTACGCACCCCATGATGACGGATTCGACGTCGGGGCCCTCGATAGCGGCCCGCTCCAGTGCCGCGGCAATCGCCGTGGTGCCGAGCTCCGGCGCGCTGACGGGGCTGAGCGAGCCGTTGAGGCCGCCCATCGGGGTACGGGCGCCGCTGACGATGAAGACTTCACTGGCGGACATGCTGCACTCCTCCTGCGGTGGCGGGCGCCGCGCGATCGGCGCCGGAACCTCTCATGATACCCGATGACTCAGGCCCCACCGATGTCGGCGGTCGCGAACAGCTTGCCGCGCACCTGGCGCCGGTAGGCCTGCGGCGTGAGGCCGTGATGACGGCGAAACTGGCTGGCGAAGCGGCTGCCGCTGGCGAACCCGCAGCGAGCCGCCACGTCGCCGATGCCGAGATTGCTGTGGCGCAGCAGCTCGCGGGCGAGTTCGAGGCGCGCGCGCTGCAGGAAGGCCCTCGGGCTGGTGTCGAGCGCGCGCACGAAGCGGCGCTGCAGGGTGCGCGGCGTCACGCCGAGCTGGGCGGCGAGCTGCGCAAGACGCGGCGGCTCCGCGATGCGCTCGAGCAGGCGCTGCTGCGCCTCGGCAACCAGCTCGTCGTGCACCGCCGTCGCCCGGTTGGCGCGGAACCCGTAACTGTCGAAGGGCCGGCGGATCTCCGGGGAAAACTGGCTCTCGACGTGCCGGGCCGTGTCGCGGTCGTAGTATGCCTCGATGAAGTGCACGACCAGGTCGGCGACCGAGTTGACGCTGCCCGCGCAGTACAGCCGGTCAGCCTGCGTGATCAAATGGTGTCGCTGCAGGCGTACCGCCGGGAAGCGGCGGGCGAAATCGTCGAGGTACTGCCAGTGTGTCGTGGCCGGCCGGCCGTCCAGCAGCCCGGCAGCGGCAAGCAGGTAGCTGCCGGTGCCGACCGCGCACACCGTCGTGCCGCCGGTGACGAGCCGCGCCAGCAGGGACAGGGTCTTCTCGTTCCGCGCGAGGGCACGGCCCGGCCGGCGCCACAGCGACGGCAGGAACAGCAGGTCGAGGTCCGTCGTGTCGTCCGGGACCGCCGGGGTCACCAGGGCGAGGCCGCCGAACATGTCGGTGGCCGGTGCCGTGGCGCCGAGCAGGCGCAGGCTCGCGCCGCCCGGGCCGCGCCGGGCCCGGCGGCGCTGCTCGGCGGCGGCGAACATCTCCACGGGCAGGGCGATGCTCGAGCCGAGGGCGCCGGCAATGGCCAGAAAGGCGACGCGAGCCATCGAATCTCCTGTCGTAAAACAGTCATTGTATGTCGCGAATCGTGCCATTGCAGCGCGCCCGGCGCACTAGAATGACGTATTCACTTGTCGTTCGAGGATGCCGGCGCCGTGACGCGACTCCCGGTGATCGTCGGTTTCGGCGGCGTCAATGCCGCCGGCCGCAGCCTGGGCCATCACGCCTTCCGGCGGATGGTGATCGATGCCCTGCCGGCGGCGGAGGCGGCGGAGACCTGGCAGTGCCTGGCGCAGTTGATGGGCCTCGAGACCGCCGGCGCGCAGCCCGACCGGGAAGCGGTGGCGTTCATCCGCGACCACACCCTGGTGCGCCGGATCGAGCCCGCGCTGTTCGACTCGGAACGCGTACCGCACAACCGCCCCTTGCGCATGGCCCCGGAAAGCGGCGCGTCGCTCGTGTTCGTGACGCGCACGCAGCACCTGCCGGTGCCGGTGCCGCACGACTGGCGGGTACGGGAACTCGGCAACGGCGAGGTGCGGGTCGAGGTGTCCGACAAGCTCAACCTGCTGCTGCCGCAGGAACGGAGCGCGGACGTCAACGTCGCCGGTCAGCTGCCCAATGGCTTCGATCCACGCGTTCTGTACCCGGCGCGCAACCATCCGCGTGGCCTGCAGATGACGGTGTTCGGCGCCTCCGACGCGCTGCACTCGCTCGGATTCGACTGGGAGTGCCTGCGCGAACTGCTGTCGCCGGAACAGATCGCGGTCTACGCCGGCAGCGGCATGGGCCAGCTCGACGCGCTCGGTGCCGGCGGCATGCTCAGCGCCCGCGCCTGGGGCCGGCGTGTCAGCTCCAAGCAGTGCCCGATGAGCTTTGCGGAAATGCCTGCCGACTTCATCAACGCCTACCTGCTCGGCGGCGTCGGCGGCACCGGCACGCGGATGGGCGCCTGCGCGTCATTCCTCTACAACCTGGAACAGGCGGTGCGCGACATCCAGAGCGGCCGTGTGCGCGCGGCGCTGGTGGGCAACGCCGAGGCGCCGGTGACGCCGGAGATCATCGACGGTTACGCGGCGATGGGCGCCCTGGCCACCGATGCCGAACTGCGCGCCCTCGACGGCCTGGAAAGCCACCAGCGACCGGACTACCGCCGGGCCTGCCGACCGTTCGCCAACAACTGCGGTTTCACGATCGCCGAGTCGGCGCAGTTCTTCGTCCTCGTCGACGACGCGCTGGCCCTCGAGCTTGGCGCCAACGTGCTCGGTTCGGTCATCGACGTGTTCGTCAATGCCGATGGGTACAAGAAGTCGATCTCGTCGCCTGGAATCGGCAATTACCTGTCGATGGCGCGGGCGATGGCGGCAGGCCGGGCGCTGCTCGGTGACCAGGCCC
>CAZOUC010000087.1:6575-8363 GCA_964582825.1 uncultured Enterobacteriaceae bacterium
GCCCTCGAGCGGCGTTCGATGGTGATGGCGCACGGCACCGGAACGCCGCAGAACCGCGTCACCGAATCACACATTCTCGACAGCCTGGCCGAGCAATTCGGCATCGATGCGTGGCCGGTCGCCGCGATCAAGTGTTTTCTCGGTCATTCGATCGGCGCCGCCGCCGGCGACCAGCTGGCGGCCACCCTCGGCGCCTGGCACTACGGCATCGTCCCGGGCATTGCGACGATCGACGAGCCTGCCGGCGACGTGCACCGCGCGCGGCTGGACCTGTCACCGCGGCATCGGCACCGCGACCCGTCCGAACTCGAGCTGGCGATCATCAACGCCAAGGGCTTCGGTGGCAACAACGCCAGCGCGGCGGCCGCCTCGGCGCAGCGCACGGTCGACCTGCTCGAGCGCCGGCACGGGGCGCGGGCGATCGGCGACTGGCGCCGGCGTAACGAGGCGGTGGCCGAGCGGGCGCGCCAGCAGGAGGAGCAGGCGCGCCTGGGGCGCCTGGCGCCGATCTACCGTTTCGATTACAACGTACTGGGCGGCGAGGCGCTCGATCTGTCGGCGACGGAGCTGCGGGTGCCGGGCTACGCTCACCCTTTGCGGCTCGACGCGGCGACGCCCTATGACGACATGCGCGGTGAACCCGCCAGCCGAAACGGAGACCCGAGTGAACCCCATTGACCTGCTGTTGAACCGCAATTCCGCCGCGCGCCTGACCGAGCCGGCGCCGACCGGCGCCGCGCGCGAGCAGATATTCCGCGCCGCGCTGCGGGCCCCCGATCACGGCCGCCTGCGGCCCTGGCGCTTCCTGGTGGTCGAGGGTGAGGACCGCGGGCGTTTCGGCGACCTGATGGCCGAGGTGACCGCGCTGGACGATCCGGGGATGGATGCGGCAGCGCGCGCCCGCGTCCGTGACAAGGCGTTGCGCGCGCCACTGCTGGTGCTGGTGGCCGCACGGCTGCAGGCGCACCCGAAAATCCCCGAGATCGAGCAGCTGCTGTCCGCGGGCTGCGCGGCCCTGAACATGCTGCTGGCCGCCGAGGCCCTCGGCTTCGGTGGCATGTGGCGCAGCGGCGCGGTGATCTACCGACCCGAGACCCTGCGCGGACTGGGGCTCGATCCCGAACGGGAGCGCCTGGTGGGCGTCCTGTACCTCGGTACCGTACTCGGCGAACGCAAGCCGCTGCATGAGGAAGACCCGGCGGACTACTTCAGCACGTGGCCGCCGGCCTGAGCGACGGCGCCGCCCTGGCGCTGTATTCGACCTCGGCCTGTCATCTCTGCGAGCAGGCCGAGGCCCTGATTCTGGACTGCGCACCGGCCCTGGCGCTCGGTGTCGAGGTCATCGACATCGCCGACAGCGCCGAGCTGGTCGAGCGCTACGGCGTCCGAATCCCCGTCCTCGAGGACCGGCGCGACGGACGGGAACTCGGCTGGCCCTTCGACGCGGCGCAGCTTCAGGCTTTCGTTGCCGCAGGCGGCTGATCGAGACCGAAGAACGCTTCGCTGTTGCGCCGACACTGCTCGCCGAGCTCGGTTGCATCGTCGCCGCGCAGCTCGGCCAGGGCCTGCAGGACCAGCGGCAGCGTGCAGGGTTCGTTGCGTCGTCTTACCGGCAGGTCGGGAAGGTCCGGGCAGTCCCTGGGCAGCAGGTAAGGCGCGTCCGACTCGATCATCAGGCGGTCAGCCGGTACCCGCGCAACCGCGTCGCGCAGCGCGGCGCCGCGCCGCCGGTCGCAGAGCCAGCCGGTGATGCCGATGTGGCAGTCGCGCTCGAGGTAGGTCTCGAGC
>CAZOUC010000088.1:0-7566 GCA_964582825.1 uncultured Enterobacteriaceae bacterium
TCGGCAAGGACGGCGCCGAGTTCCGCCTGCGCCACCGCGGCGAGAACCTCGGCAGGCTGGTGATCGGCAACGTGTCGACACCCGACCGACGCCTGGGCGCTCTGCTCGGTCTGATCGGCGCACCGCTGTACAACGCGCTGTGCCACCACCGCCTCAAGCAGATGGCACGCCGCGATCCGCTCACCGGGCTCGGCAACCGCCTGGCCCTGGATCACGCGCTGGCGACGGAAGTCGCGCGTGCCCAGCGCTTCGGTGCACCGTTCACGCTGCTGGTCATCGACATCGACCACTTCAAGAAGATCAACGACACGCTCGGTCACGCTGCCGGCGACCAGGTGATCCGCCGCCTGGCCGAGGAAATCCGCCATTCGCTGCGCCCCTACGACCAGGGATTTCGCTTCGGTGGGGAAGAGTTCATCGTGATCCTGTCCCAGACGACGCTCGCCAAGGGCCTGCAGATCGCCGAGCGGATTCGCGAGGCCGCCCAGGCCAAGCGGCTGTGCGAGGCGAGCGGCGAAGCCGTCACGGTCAGCATCGGCGCCGCCGAGTACCGCTGCGAGGAAGAAGACCAGCAGCATCTGTTCGAACGCGCCGACGCCGCCCTCTACAAGGCCAAGCGGGAAGGCCGCAACCAGGTGCGGACCGCCTGAGCGCCTAGCTGCGCGGGCCGCTGCGGCGCGGTCGCGGCACGCTGTCGGTCGGTGCCAGCCCGGCCAGAGCCCGAAGTCCGGCCACGGCTGCCTGGTCGAGCTCCTGCCACTGGCCTCGCCGCAGGGTGCGCGGCAGGGAGACCGGCCCGTAGCGCAGGCGCTTGAGCCGACTGACCTGTACGCCCTGCGATTCCCACAGGCGCCGTACCTCCCGCTTGCGTCCTTCGCAGATCACGACGGTGAACCAGCGGTGACTCGCGCTGCTGTCGGGCAGTTCGCGGATCGAGCGGAACGCGGCGGGACCGTCCTCGAATTCCACCCCGGCGCGCAGGCGGTCGAGCATCCCGGCATCGACCTCGCCGCGAACCCTGAGCAGGTACTCACGCTCCACCTCCCGACTCGGGTGCATCAGGGCATTGGCGAGTTCGCCGTCGGTGGTGAACAGCAGCAGCCCGCTGGTATTGAGGTCGAGTCGGCCGATCGACAGCCAGCGCTGGCCGCGGGCACTCGGCAGCGCGGCGAAAACGGTGTCGCGTCCCTCGGGATCGCGCCGCGTGCACACCTCGCCCTCGGGCTTGTTGTAGACCAGGACGCGCGCCACCGGCGGGCGCGCCGTCAGCCTGAGCGGTCGACCGTCCAGGCGCAGGCGGTCGAGCCCCGGTACGATGCGGCTGCCGAGCGTTGCCGGGGCGCCGTTGATGTCGAGGCGCCCGTCACGGATCCAGGCCTCGATTTCGCGGCGTGAGCCGAAGCCGGCCGCCGCCAGCACCTTCTGCAGGCGCTCCGGCGGGGGTGCCGGGCGCGATTCAGCCTGGCTCGCCGGGCGCCGACCGCTCGACGGCCTCGGACCGGTCCGGCGGGACGGATTCGTCCGCGCGGTCTTCCTGGTCGGTGTGCTCTGCGCCGTCTGCTCGCCGGTCGTCGCTCGGCTGCGGCTCTGTTGCGTCCGTTCCTGCCGCGGGCTCTTCCGCCGCGGCGCTTTCGTCGTCCTGCGCGTGCTCATCCGGCGGTTCCTCCCCTGCGGTGCCGTCGATCGGCAGCGGCAACTCCGGGTCAATCTGCTCGAAATCCTTGATCTCGGCCAGGCTCGGCAGTTGTTCGAGACTCTTCAGGTTGAAATAGTCCAGGAACTGTCGCGTGGTTGCGAACAGCTCCGGCTTGCCGGGGACGTCACGGTGACCGACCACGCGCACCCACTCACGCTCCTGCAGGGTGCGCATGATGTTGCTGCTGACCGCGACGCCGCGAATCTCCTCGAT
This sequence comes from uncultured Enterobacteriaceae bacterium, assembly GCA_964582825.1. Lineage (GTDB taxonomy): Bacteria > Pseudomonadota > Gammaproteobacteria > Pseudomonadales > UBA5518 > CAZOUC01. Next base: position 1,910 of record CAZOUC010000088.1, read on the forward strand.
GTCGCCGCGCGTGACGGGCTGGCGGTAGGCCACCACCGCCAGGGTCTCGAGCAGGGCCCGCGAATAACGCGGCGGCTTCTCCGCCCACAGGCGACCCACCCAGGGACCGAGCTCGGGCGGCACCTGGAAGCGCCAGCCCCCGGCCGTTTCCGCGAGGCGGAATCCGCGACCCTGTGTGTCCGTCTCGATCTCGCCGAGCACCTCGCGCAACAGCGCCGCCGGCGGGCGCTCGGCCTCGTCGAACAGGCCGGCCAGGGCGCCGAGCGACAGCGGGCCGTCGGCGGCCAGCAGCGCGGCCTCGACGATTCGTTTGAGCTGGGCGCGGTCAGGGCTCATGCGGCGCGCGCCCGGATGTGAATCGGCCCGAAGGGCTCGGTCTGGACCAGTTCAATCAGCGACTCCTTGATCAGTTCCATGGCCGCCAGGAAGGTGACGACGACGCCCATGCGCCCCTCGTCGACGCGGAACAGGGCCACGAAGGGCAGGAATCCCTCGTCGAGGCGGCTGAGAATCTCCGACATGCGCTCGCGCGTCGACAGCTTCTCGAACTGCACGTGATGGCTTTCGTTCATGCGGGCACGGCGCATCACGTCGGCGATCGCCAGCAGCAGTTCGCGCATGTCGACGTCGGGGTGCGCCGTCCTGCGCTCGAGGGGCGGCTTGTCGGCACGTGCCGGGAACCAGTCGCGTTCCTGCCGCGGCAGCGCGTCGATGTCTTCGGCGGCCTGCTTGTAGCGCTCGTACTCCTGCAGGCGCCGGATCAGGTCGGCACGGGGGTCTTCCTCCTCGTCCACCTCCGTCTCGACCCGCGGCAGCAGCATGCGGGACTTGATCTCGGCCAGCATCGCCGACATGACCAGGTACTCGGCGGCGAGTTCGAACTGCATGGCGTCCATCAGCTCGACGTACTGCATGTACTGCTCGGTGATCTGCGCCACGTTGATCGCGAGGATGTCGAGGTTCTGGCGGCGGATCAGGTACAGCAGCAGGTCCAGGGGGCCCTCGAAGGACTCGAGGAATACCTCCAGGGCCTCGGGGGGGATGTACAGGTCGTGCGGCAACGCGGTGAAGGGCTTGCCGTCGACGAGCGCGAGTACCAGCTGCGGCCCGTCGCCGTCGCTGCCGCCGACTCCTTCGCTGCTGACTTCGGATGGTTCGGCCACCGGCTTCCCTGCCTGATTCTGCGATCGCGCCAGTATACCGGAAGCGGCCCGGGCTCAGGCCTCCAGCATGCTGACGTCGCCCTTGCCGGCACGGATCACGCGCGGCACCTCGCCGGCCAGGTCGATGACCGAGGTCGGCTCCAGGCCACAGCTGCCACCGTCGATGACGAGGTCGATCTGCTTCTCGAGGCGCTCGCGGATGTCCTGTGGGTCGACCATCGGGTACTCGTCACCGGGCAGGATCAGGGTCACGCTCATCAGCGGCTCGTCGAGCGCCGCCAGCAGATCCTGCGCAATGCGATTGTCGGGCACCCGCAGACCGATGGTCCGGCGGCGCGGGTGCATCAGCCGTCTCGGCACCTCCGCGGTGGCGGCGAGGATGAAGGTATACGGTCCCGGCGTCAGGTTCCGCAGCAGGCGGAACTGGCGGTTGTCGACCTTCGCGTAGATCGACAGCTCCGACAGGTCGCGGCACACCAGCGTGAAATTGTGTCCGTCATCCAGCCTGCGGATGCTGCGAATCCGGTTCACGGCCGCCTTGTTGCCGATCGCGCAGCCGAGGGCGTAGGCCGAATCCGTCGGGTAGGCGATCACGCCGCCGTCCTGCAGGATCTCGATTGCACGCCGCAGCAGTCGTTGCTGGGGATTGACCGGGTGGACCTGGAAATACTGGCTCATTGTCGGATTGCCGGCGGCTCAGGCCGCGCCATTCAAGCACGCCAGTTTTTTCTCTGTCCACAGCGGTCGAACGCCGCCCGGCAGGTCCGGCTGGCAGCCCGGCCGGCGCCAGGGATCCGGCGCATGGAAGTCGCTGCCGGCACTGGCCAGCAGATCGTGCCGCCTGGCCAGCTCCGCCAGCATGTTGAGCCGGCCGCAATCGTACCCCGGCAGAGCCACCTCCATCGCCTCGCCACCCGCGGCGGCGAAATCCGCGACCAGGCTGCGACAACGGCCGGCGCTGAGCCGGTAGGCGAGCGGATGGGCCAGCACCGCCACACCCCCTGCCCGCTGCAGCCGGTCGATCGTCTCGCCGAGCTCCGGCCAGTCGGCGCGCGGCCGGGGTCGCAGGCGGTTCAGCCAGCGGCGGAAAGCGCGCCCGGTGTCGCGGGCATGGCCGGCCTCCACCAGGGCTGCAGCGAAATGACGCCGTCCCGGCACGCCGTCGCCGACCCGGCGCCACAGCAGCTCGCCGAGCCCCTGCGCGCCCGCCTGCTCCAGGCCCTTCAGAATGCGCCCGGCACGCTCGCGGCGGCGCTGCTGCTGGATCCGCAGGAAGGCCTCCAGTTCCGGCTCGTCGATGTCGACGTCGAGGCCGACGACGTGCACTTCGAGACCGTGCCAGACCGCGGTCACCTCGACACCGGCGACCAGCGCCGGCCCCGCTTCCAGCGCGCCGGCCCGGTGCCGGTCGCGCAGCAGGCGGCAGCCGGCGGTGGTGTCGTGGTCGGTGATGGCCAGCAGCTCGACGCCCGCCGCAGCGCCGAGCCGGAACAGTTCGAGCGCGGGCAGTTCCCCGTCCGAGGCGCTGCTGTGGCAGTGGAGATCGACGCGCAAGGTGCGCCTCCCGTCGCTTGCGAAAGGCACATTATCGCCCCAGTAGCGCTAGAATGTCGTTTTGACCCGATCAGGCCGCCATGAAGCAATTCGCGGAACTGCTGCCGGTCGTGCTGTTCTTCGTCGTCTACCAGCTCGACGGTCGGCAGCTCGAACTCGGCGGCTGGCACTTCCAGTTCGACGGCATCTTCACCGCCACCCAGGTGTTGATCGCGGCAACGGTCGCGCAGCTCGCGCTGACCCGCATCGTCACCGGCAAACTGGAGAAGCGCCAGATCTGGCTGCTGCTGGCCGTGGTGCTGTTCGGCAGCGCGACGCTGATCTTCCGCAACGAGCTGTTCATCCAGTGGAAGCCGACCATCTTCAACTGGGTGCTGGCCGTGGTGTTCGTCGCGGCACCCCGCTTCGGAGGCAAGACCCTGATGGAGCGGGCCATGGGGCAGCAGCTCAGCCTGCCCACCTTCGTCTGGCAGCGCCTGAACTGGCTGTGGATCGGCAATTTCGTGGTCGTCGGCGCCCTGAACCTGCTGGTCGCCTACCACTTCAGCGAGGCCTTCTGGGTCAGCTACCGACTGTGGAGCGCCATCGGCTTCACCCTGCTGCTGACCGCCCTGACGGTCGGTCTGATCATGCCGCACCTGCGTGACCGGGACGGCGACGGGCCCGGCGAGAGGAGTTCCTGACTCATGCCCCTTTACGCGATCATCGGTACCGATGCGCCCGACAGCCTGCCCCGCCGGCGCAGCGCGCGGCGGGCACACCTCGAGCGCATCCAGGCCCTGGTCGACGCCGGCCGCCTGGTGCTCGCCGGTCCGTTTCCGGCCCTGGACTGCGACGACCCGGGCGAGACGGGGTTCACCGGCAGCCTGATCGTCGCCGAGTTCGACAGCCTCGAGGCCGCCCGGCTCTGGGCGGACGCGGACCCGTACTGCGTCGAGGGCGTGTTCCGCGAATTGAGCGTACGACCCTTTCGTCAGGTGCTGCCGTGACGGCAGCGCCGCCGGTTGACAACAAGCGGCGGAGAACTAGATTTGAGGGACAGGCGAGGACACCCGCCGCCACGGCGCATTCTGCCATGAGGATTCTGCTCGCGTGTTTCGCCCTGCTGGTGACCCAGGTCCAGGCAGTGGCGGAGACGCGTTACATCGACGACACCATATTCGTGCCGGTCCGCAGCGGCCAGGGCAGCAATTACCGCATCCTGCACAAGGGCCTGCGCAGCGGCACCGCCGTGACCCTGCTGCAGGAGAATGCCGAGTCGGGCTGGAGCGAGGTCCGTACCGAGGGTGGCGTGCAGGGCTGGCTGCCGACGCGCTATCTCTCGGACGAGCCGGGCGCCCGGCAGCAGCTCGCCGCGGCTCTGCAGCGTATCGATATGATGAACTCGGAAACCAAGCCACTGGTCGAACGTATCGACCAGCTCAGCGGCGAGCGCGCCGCGCTGCAGCAGGAGCTGTCGGAGCTGCGTACGCACAGCCAGACCGTCGAGGCGGAGCTGACGGAAGTCAAGCAGATCTCGGCCAACGCGCTGCAGCTGGACCGGGCCAACAAGCAGCTCGCCGAGCAGGCGGAGCAGCTCAAGGCGCAGATCGAGGTGCTCGAGGCCGACAACCAGCGCCTGCGTGACGAGGAATGGCAGAGCTGGTTCCTGAACGGCGTGTACGCCACCGGCATGGGCGGGCTCCTGGTCATGGTCCTGCCGCGCCTGTTCCAGCGCCGTCGCCGCAGCTCCGAGTGGGTCTGAGGAGAACGCCATGAAACGTCTGATCGTCCTGTTTGCCGTGGTCGCCGCGGTCGTCCTGTATTCGAGCACCGGGATCGGCACCGAGGCGGACAGCGACCGGCCTCGCGTGCAGATGCAGACCAGTGTCGGCACCATCGTCGTCGAGCTGTTCCCGGACAGCTCGCCGATCACGGTCGAGAACTTCCTCCAGTACGTCGACGAGGGCTTCTACGATGGCACCGTGTTCCACCGTGTCATCGCCGACTTCATGATCCAGGGTGGCGGCCTGACCGAGGACATGAGCGCGAAACCGACCCGCGACGGCATCCGCAACGAGTCGCGCAACAAGCTGCACAACGAGCGCGGCACGATCGCGATGGCGCGTACCAGCGACCCGGACAGCGCCACCTCACAGTTCTACATCAACGTACGGAACAACCTGCGCCTCGATTTCGACTACGTGACCCGGCGGCCGGGCTACACCGTGTTCGGCCGCGTCGTCGACGGAATGGACGTCGTGGACGCGATTTCGCTGGTCGAGACCGGTCCTCAGGCGGGGCACCAGGACGTCCCCCTCGAGCCCGTCGTGATCGAGTCCGTCACGCGCCTCTGATGGTCGCGCTGTCCGTCAATGTCAACAAGATTGCCCTGATCCGCAATTCCCGACCGGGCAACTATCCGGACCTGGTCGCGCACGCACGGCGAATCTGCGCAGCGGGCGCCGACGGAATCACCGTCCACCCGCGACCCGACCAGCGCCACGTGCGCGCCAGTGACCCGGCCCTGCTCAAGGCCGCGATCGACGTCGAGCTCAATATCGAGGGCAACCCCTTTGCCGGCCCGGCGGCCAGTGCGCGCAGCGACGTCGGCGACTACCCGGGATTCATGGACCTGGTGCTCGACGTCCGGCCCGCCCAGTGCACTCTGGTGCCGGATAGTGATGCCCAACTGACCTCGGACCACGGCTTCGACCTGCAACGCGACGCCGACAGGCTCGCGCCTCTGGTCGATCGCCTGCGCAAGGCCGGTATCCGCGTCAGCCTGTTCATGGACCCGGTGCCGGAACAGATTCGTCTCGCCGCGCAGGTCGGCGCCGACCGCATCGAGCTCTATACCGGGCCCTACGCGGCCGCCGTTGCCGACGGCCACGACGTCGCGACGCTGCTCAAGCCTTACCGCACGGCCGCGGAAGCCGCCCTCGACTGCGGCCTTGGCGT
>CAZOUC010000088.1:7576-8350 GCA_964582825.1 uncultured Enterobacteriaceae bacterium
GGCCACGATCTCAACCTGCAGAATCTCGAGGCCTTCAGAGCGATTCCGGGACTGCTGGAAGTGTCGATCGGACACGCGTTCACGGTGGACTGCCTGGACCGCGGCATCGACGCAACGGTGGACGCTTACCAGGCCTGCCTCGGCAAGCGGACATGAGCCCCGACGACGGGCCTGACCTGTCGGTCTGCGACGCGGACCAGTATCTCGAGCACCTCGCGTACCTGGCCGCGAACCGCAACCTGGTGGTCAGCACGGCGGACATCCACAACCAGTTCGGTGTGCTGCTGCTCAAGGGGGGGACGCCGCTCGGCAGTTACGCGGTCGACAAGCTGCGCGGCCAGCGTCTGAACCGGCCGGTCGACGAAGTCCTCGAGCTGCAGCGGCGGATGAGCGCCGCCGAACTGGTCAGCGCCTTCAATGACCTCGTCGCCGGCGAGTCGGACCTCGCCCGGATTGCGGAGCACTACCGCTGCGCTGACCGGCTGCGGCACCTGTGCTACCGCTGCGAGCTGCCACCGGCGCTGCTGCAGCGGCTTACGGTGCTCGAGCAGAACCTGCCGCGGGTATTCCACCGCGCCTTGTTCACGGCCTGGCTGGGCACCCTCGTCGCGCAGGAACTGGCGCTGGAACCCGAAGAAATCGAACTCACGCTGCTGGCTGGACTGAGCCACGACTTCGGCCTGCTGCACCTGCGGCCGGACCTGGTCGACAAGAAGCGCGACATCGACGCGCAGCAGTGGCGGCAGATCCAGCGCCACGTGGTGTACGGCGCAC
>CAZOUC010000089.1:0-6733 GCA_964582825.1 uncultured Enterobacteriaceae bacterium
CTGGGAGCGTCGTCCGCCCTGCTGACGGCGCGCGGCACGGCCGACCCGCACGGCTCGGGCGAGACCCTCGTCGAAGGCGACTTTCGCGCGTCCAGCCTCAGCGAAGCGCGCGGGAGCCCCGGGCTGAGGCTGGGATGTGAAGGCAGCCTGCAGGTCGACGTGGCGCTCGCCGCGGTGGCCGACCTCGCGCGCTGCCGCGCCGGACGGGGCGACCTGCGGGCGATCAGCGAAGTGCCGCTGACCCTGACGGCCTCGGCGGCCGCGGGACTCGAGAGCATCCGCACGAGCGGAGGAGACGTCACCGTCACACCGATCAAGGGGGAGGACTGGGCACTGCAGGTCAGCCGGATCACGGTGCCCGCCCTGCGACTGTGGCCGCTGCCTGCCGCCGGTGAGACCTTGCCGGCACTGCTCGTCAGCACCCGGTTCGAGCACGAGTCGGGCCTGCAGCAGCAACTGGAAGGCACCGTGACGGACCTTGGCCCGAGCGATAACGGACGCTGGCAGGCTCGCGCCGGCATCGATGTCGACGGCCGCTACGCGGAGCGTGAGCTGCTGGGCCTGCGGCTCGATGCGGATCTGGCCCTCGACCGGCAGGAACTGCAGTGGACGGCCAGACTCGACGGGACAGATCTCGGGACGATCCTGCTGGCCGACGGCACGGCCGAGCTCGACGGCGGTCGCTACCGGGTCGACGGCCGGGTCGACGGCTCGAACTGGCGCTGGCAGGGTGACCTCTTCGACACCGTTCTCGGTCCCGGTCAGGATCTTGCGCCGCTGACCGTCGAGGCCGGCCGTCCCGACCTGAAGGTCACAATCGAGGGCTCGGCGTCGGCGTTCGCCCTGCGCGTCGCCGGCGGCATCTACGACCTGTACGGTACTGCCGACGGTGCCGCTTTCGCCGACCTCGACCTCGCCCCCATCGACCTGGGTCTCGAGACACCGCAGGTCCCGCAGACGATGACGATTCCGTTCACGGTGGCCAGCGTCAATGCCGGAGTCGTGGCCACGGATATCCGCGGCACGGTGCGGATGGACGACGGTCGCTGGCGTCTCGAGGCGGTGCGCGGCAACACCCTCGACGGCGTGTTCACCATCGCCGAACTGCGCGATTTCAGTGAGCCTGGCCCGCAGGGCCAGGTCGACTTCGAAGGTCTCGAGCTGGCCCGGCTCGTCGAGCTGCTCGAGCGGCCCGAACTCAGCATCGAAGGGCGCGTGTCGGGCAGCCTGCCCCTGCTGTGGCAGTACGGCCGCCTGCAGATCCGGGACGGGCGATTCGCGGGCGCCAGCGAGGGACTGATCCGCTACCGCAGCGAAGCCGGCGCGGCAATGGACAATGCATCACTGGACGTGACCCGCCGCGCGCTGTCGAACCTGCAGCTCGAATCGCTCGCCGCCGAACTGAGCTACGACGGCCGCGGCCAGCTGCTGATCGACGCGCGACTCGAAGGACGCAATCCGGACTTCGAGGGCGGACGGCCGATTCACCTGAACCTGAACCTCGACAACGACCTTTCAGGCCTGCTCGAGAGCCTGCGCGCCAGCGACGCGGTCCGCGCCTGGCTGGAGCGCAAGATTCAGCCCTGAGCGTCTTGCGGGCCGGTGTACAATCGGTCATTCTCGCCGCAATCGATTCCGGAGCCCGCCGATGGCCGCCAGACCGCTGTTGATAATGCTCTCGATCCTGGCTTTCGCCGCCTGCACACCAACAGTCAAGGTCGAGCCGACCGACAAGCCGATTACCATCAACCTCAACGTGAAGATCGAGCACGAGATTCGCGTCAAGGTCGACCGGGAGCTTGAAGACGTGTTCTCCGAAGACTCCGGACTGTTCTGAGGATACCCGCGATGATTCGAATGCCACGCCTGCTGTTCGCCGCCGTACTGGCCGTGGTTGCGGTCTCGGCCAGCGCCCTGGACCTGACCCGCGCCAAGAGCCAGGGCATGGTCGGCGAGCAGCGCGACGGTTACCTGGGCGCGGTCGCCGCCGCCCCCAGCGCCGAGGTTCGCCAGCTCGTCAGCGAGGTCAATGCGGCGCGCCGTGCCGAATACGAACGGATCGCGCGCAGCAACCAGCTCGAGCTCGGCCAGGTCGAGAAGCTGGCTGCCCAGAAAGCGATCGAAAAGACCCGGCCCGGGCACTACGTCCAGGCCGCCGACGGCAGCTGGGTCCGCAAGTAGACGTCGTTCAGCCCGTCAGGGGCAGCAAGGCGATTTCGACCCGCCGATTCAAGGCGCGGCCGTCCGCCGTCGCGTTGCTCGCCACCGGGTAGTCGCTGCTGACCCCGTAGGCGTCGAGGCGCGCGGAATTGACGCCGCGCGAGCGCAGGTACGCGGCGACGCTGTTGGCGCGCTGCTGTGACAGCGGCCGGTTGATGGAATCGTTGCCGGTGCTGTCCGTGTGACCGACCACTTCGACCAGGGTCTTTTCGTACTCCTGCAGCACCGCCGCGACCTCGTCGAGTACCGGGTAGAAGTCCGCATTGATCGCCGACTGGTTGGTGGCGAAGGTCACGTTGCCCGGCATATTGAGCACCAGTTGATCGCCCATGCGGGTCACGGTCACCCCGGTGCCCGCGAGGTTGTCGCGCAACGCCTGCTCCTGCCGGTCCATGTAGTAGCCGACGCCACCCCCGGCCAGCGCACCGAGGCCGGCGCCGATGGCCGCCCGCTTGCGGCGCTCTCGATTGTCATCCCCGCTGATGGCGCCGATCACCACGCCCGCCGCGGCCCCGATCAGGGCGCCCGACTCGGCCTTGCTGCGCCCGGAACCGTCGTAGCCACCGGTGGACTGGCAAGCGGCGAGGGCGGCGATCGTCAGCACGATCAGCGTACGGCTCAGGATCGAAGTCATGGCGTGTTCTCCGGGATCGAGTGGCGCCAGCATAGCCACGGCTGGCCGGCGCTGGACAGGGCATTGTTCACAAAGACAGGAATCAGGGGGTGGAAGTTCCACCGCTGGCGGCGTCGGCCGACTCCGTTCCGTAGCCGAACAGCGGGTCGAGGCGCTCGCGCAGCAGGGCGTCGATACGCGCCACCTGTTCGTCGTCGAAGTAGTCGCGGTAGCCGCCGACCTTGGCACGGCGCACCTTGTAGGAGTCGGGGTTGTCGCGGTCCTTCGGCACCATGCGTCCGCCGGCGAGTCGCAGCGCCTGCTTCTCCTCCATCCGGCGCATGTTCTCGTAAGCGCCGAACTCGACGGCCTGTCGCACCTCGTCGGCGCTGGCCGGAATGCCCATGAACTCGACCAGGCGCTCCATCTCCGCCTGCGGGTCGCGGCGCAGGTCCTCGTAGCGCAGCAGGTGAAACGCGCGCACCCTCGGCGCTTCGCGGGCCCAGAGATTGAGGAACCCGATGACCTTGCCGAGGCCCGCGTCCTCGTCCATGACGAATTCGAACAGTTCGACTTCTGCCCCCTCCTCCGGGTAGTCGTTGATGGCCTTTTTCTTCGGCTTCATGCGGAATTTCCACTGGAAGAACTGCGATACCGCGACGTCGCGTGGGTCGCGCGCCATCAGCACGACCCGGCTGTCGTAGTAGTCGGCCTTGTTGTCGACGTTGCCGGTAAAGTCCTTCACGTAGTTGTCGTGCGTGAAAAACATTTTCGGGATCGAGCGATCGACGTTGTGGTAGTTGTCGAAGCCGATCAGCGTGCTCTCGGGCAGGCCGTTGCGCAGCTGGAACAGGCGCGACAGCATCACCCGCAGCCAGGTGCGGCCGCTCTTGCCGAAGGACACGAACACGATGTCGGCGCGCCGCAGCTTGGCGACCTGCTCGCGACCGCGCAGGCGCCGTTCGGCCTGCAGACGGACGGCCTCGGGCTTCCAGAACAGGAACAGGTGAAGCAGGCGCCGGGCCAGCTTCTTGCGCGCCGTCTGCAGGGCCTGGCGCAGGGCCTGCAGCGCATAGCGCATCAGGCGCTCTCCACGGCGCGGGTTTGTGCACCGTAGCCGAGCGCCGGATCCAGGCGGGCGATCTCGGCGTCGATCGCCGCGACCTGCAGGTCGTCGAAATAGTCCCGGTAGCCGCCGACCTTGGCCCGGCGCACCTTGTACGAATCCGGGTTGCCCTTTTCTCCGGCGCGGACGCGCCCCCCACGGTCACGGAAGTGCTGTTTTTCTTCCAGCTTCTTCATGTTGTCGTACGCTGCGAATGCGACGGCTTCCTCGATCTGGGCGTCACTGCCCGGGGTACCGGTGAATTCGAGGATTCGGGCCAGCACCGCCTGCGGGTCGCTGCGCATGTCCTCGTAGCGCACCACCAGTACGTCCCCGAGTTCGTCCACCGCGCGCATCCAACCGTTGAAGTAGTCGACGATGCGCGGCACGCCGCAGTCCGGGTTCATCACGAAATCGAAAATCGACACGTCGGCGCCGTGTTCCGGGTAGAAGTTCAGGTACTTCTTGCGGGGCCGCATCCGGTGCTGCCACTGGAAGAACTGCGACACGGCGACGTCCCGGGGGTCGCGCACCAGCAGGACGATCTTCCGGCCGGCGAAGTGCGCTTTCGATTCCCAGTTGCCGGTGTAGTCGCGCAGGTAGTTGTTGTGGCTGAAGAACACTGCCGGGGCACCCGGGTCCAGTCGCCGCAGGTTGTCGAAGTCGAGCAGGGTGCGCTCGTCGAAGCCGAAGTGAAGCTGGTAAAAGCGCGACAGCATGACCCGCAGCCAGGTGCGGCCGCTCTTGCCCCAGGACATCAGCACCCAGTCGCAGCGCTGCAATCGGAAGTATTCCTCGCGCCCGCGCAGCCAGCGCTCCAGCGCTCGACGGCGCGGCCGCGGCAGGAAGAACAGCAGACCAAGCAGGACGTAGCGCAGCGCCGCCCGCCAGTTGTCTCGCATCGATCATGGCCCTCCAGGGGCTGGATTCGCGAAGGGAAAATTACCGGGATGCCCGAGCCGGTGGTTTTCGGCCGGCCGCTATAATAGCCACTTCCCTTGGGTAGGACACGGCAGGGCGTGCGCCGCAGTGCAACATTACCAAGGAATGACACGCCGCTGCGTCGATGAATCACCCCGCCAACAGCGCGCCCGGATACCGACATCAGCATGAACCTAGTCAACTACGACGCCATCGACGCGGCCGAACTGACGCGCGACCCGTTCGACTTCCTGGTCGTCCCGGGCTTCATCGGTGCCGAGTCGCTGCGGCGGATCAATACCGACTACCCGGCCATAGAGACCGCCGCCAACCATGCCCTGGATCGGCTCAGCTACGGACCGGCGTTCGGCGAACTGATCGCGGCCCTGCAGGGCGAGACCTTTCGCGCGCACCTCGGTGCCCGCTTCGATCTCGACCTGAGCCGTTGCCCGACGACCGTGACGGTGCGCAAGTACTGCGAGCGCACCGACGGCAATATTCACACGGACCACAAGAGTAAAGTCATCACCGTGCTGGTCTACTTCAATGAACAGTGGACACACGAGAGTGGCAAGCTGCGCATGCTGAGGTCGGACACGGACATCGAGGATTACGCGGCCGAGGTCGAGCCGCTCGGCGGCACCCTGCTCGCCTTCCGCCGCACCGACCACAGCTGGCACGGGCACAAGCAATTCGTCGGCGAACGACGCATGCTGCAGCTGAACTTCCTGTCGGACGGCCTGATTTCGGTGCTCAACCAGCGCCTCGCGCGCTTTGGCACGCACTTCCAGAAACGCGTTCTCGGAATCCGCTGACGGCCGCCGGCGCATGATTGCTTCCCTTCTCGCCATGACGCTCGCCGTCGCCACCACCGTCCCGGATCCGGCCGCGGGCGCGACGCCGGCGCCGGGTGCCGCCGCCCGACCCGGTGTGCCGCTGGCGCCGGGCGGCGACAATTGGACCCGCCTGAAGTTCGAAACCTCCAACGCCGTCGCTTCGGCCGAAACGGACATCGTGCTCAGCGTCGTCGACAGCGAGCAGTTCCGCGACCTTGCCGCCCAGGCGCCGACGCGGATCGAGCCCGCCGGCCCGGAAGTCGTCGAGGTCAGCATCAGCACCGTGTTCGATCTGCCGATCGTCGGCAAGCGCCGCAGCTTCATCAGCGCCTGGTTCGACCAGAGCACCGCCGCTGTGCTGCAGCGCGTCAACGAGCGCCGCGGCCGCAAGCCCAAGCACAAGGTGACGCGCTTCGGACACCAGGGTCTGTTCATCAGCCGCGCCAACCCCGCTTCCTCGTCCGAGCGGGGCGAACCGCCTGCCGACTGGTCGATCCGCGACGAGGACTTCGTCAGCTACTCCGCGGCGCAGGACCAGTGCGAGATCGTCTCGGACTTCGCGGCCCTGCTGCTGCTGGTGTCGCGGCCGCAGGTCACGCAGCAGGACGCCGAGGCGGACATCTGCGTGGTCGACAACAATGAGCTGTTCCGCGTCGTCGTCCGGGAAGTCGGCAGCGAGCAGATGGAGGCGAGCTATGTCGCCCACATCGGCCCGCACTCGACCGAGCTCAGCGGCGACCGTGACATGGTCCACGTGGTCGTGCGCGGCGAGTCGATCGAAACGGGCAGCAGCGAAACCGCCGAATTCCTCGGCCTGCGCGGCGACATCGACATCTACCTCGACGCCCGCACCCGCATGCCGCTGCAGGTAAGCGGCTCCGTACCGGTATTCGGTCGCATCGATTTCCGCATGGTCGAAGCCTGGATCGAACCGGGCAAGAACAACTACGCGACGCATTGACGGCGACCGTCCGGGAGCCGCGTGCCGTGCTCGCACAGGGACCAGGCAGCAGCGTGAACTTCCGCCTCGAAGCCGCC